>JAHJKL010000039.1 GCA_018822365.1 Candidatus Margulisiibacteriota bacterium | reverse complement strand
CTTTTTTGGGGAGGGTGGTGAGCGGAGCGGTTTGGGTAAACCCGAAACGCCGGAAAAACTCAGGAATGATCGTATAGAGATAGATATCTTTCCTGGCCCGGGTCAGCGCCTGGGCCAGCAGGAAGCTGGCGATCCCCTGGTTTTGTTCGGCCGGTTTTAGCGCGAGATAGCTTAAGAAATAAAAATCCTTGTATTCGTCGAGTTTTACCGTCCCGACCACTTCGCCGGATTTATCCGCTACCTGAAAGTATGCCCAATCCTGGGCGGCGGAGTACTCGTCAACCTCTTTAAGGATCGCTTTGATTGCCGGAAGATCGTCGGCTTTGGCCGGGCGTATTAAGACCATAGATATATATTTTATCAGAAAGAGCTTGACAAATGAAATGATAAAACGTATTATATGAATAATATGATAAAAGGTCAGGTGGAAAAGAGGGCGGAATTGTTGAAGGCTCTGGGGCACCCAGCCAGGCTGGCGATCGTCCTGGGGTTGCGCGAGAACGAATGCAACGTCAATAAAATGGTCGATGGTCTTGGGCTGCCGCAATCAACGGTTTCCCAGCACCTTAACGTTTTGAAAGCGGCCGGGGTCATTGAAGGGGAGCGGCGGGGGGTTAAGGTTTGCTATCGGGTGGTTGACCAGTTCGTTAAAAGGGTTTTGGAAATAAAATAGGAGGGATAGTTATGGCAAAAGAAATATCGGACCAGGAATTCGCGGTTGAAGTTGAGCAGGGGAAAGGGGTTGCCTTTGTTGATTTTTGGGCCCCCTGGTGCGGCCCATGTCTGGCCATGGCCCCGGTTTACGAAAGCGTTTCGGCTAAATATCCGGCAGCTAAATTCTTCAAGGTCAACACGACCGAACATGTGGAAAAGGCTGGCCAATACGGAGTGACCGGAATTCCTTGCATTATTATTTTCAAAGATGGGAAGGAAATTGACCGGTTGATCGGGATGCGGCCGGCCCCCGCTTTTGAAGCGGCGGTCAAGAAAATTATCGAGGCTAAATAATATGCCGATAGTCGATAATAAGCGTTGTCCCCGGGATCATTCCTGTCCGGCGGTCAGGGTCTGTCCGGTCAAGGCGATCAAACAGCAGGGATACGCGGCGCCGATCATTGACCAGTCGCTCTGCACGGAATGCGGCAAATGCGTCTCTTTTTGTCCAATGGGGGCGATCCAGTCCTTAAAAAAGAAGTAAGATCAATCCGGCCAAGCCGTGGAAAATTGCCAGTGCAATAGTAATATAGGCTAACCGTTGGTGGGTTTTAAGCGGGGACTTATTAAGCCCGGTTAAGAGAGTTGTTGCTAGTGATGATAGGGTGATGATCCCTCCCCAGGCGATCAGCGGGAGGCCAAAAATGCGGGCGGTGATCAGTATTTCCATGTTTTTGTACCTCTTTAACCGCGCAATTAATTGCGCGGTTATATTGTGACAAGGCCCTGTTTACATTCCAAACTTATTGCGAAAAGCAAATCGCTCTGGAGGCAATCTTGCCGGCCTGGCGGTCTCGTCTTCGATCTGGTGCCCCTTCAGGCGGGGACTGACCGCTGCCGCGTGTTTTCCAATATTAACCATGGTCAATAAAGTTATCTCGGCCGGAATACCCAGCAGCTCCTTGGCTTTGATCGGGTCGTAACCGGCGATCGGGTGGGCTACCAGCCCAAGTTCGGTCGCCCGGTATATCAAAACCGCGGTCGCCAGCCCGGTGTCAAACAAATAATATTCCCGCCCATCTTTCATTACGCAGTCATCTTCTTTACGGCAGCAGACCGCGATGATCATGGAAGCGTCAAAGGTCCATTCATTCCCCGGCGACATGGCGGTTTTAATGGCGGTGAGTTGCTTTGTTTCGTAGACAAAAACGAAGCGCCATGGTTGTTTGTTGAAACAGGAAGGGGCCAGGCTGGCGCATTCGGCCAGGTCATTGATCAACTCGGACGTGATCGTCACCGGTTCTAACGAGCGATAAGCGCGGCGGGATCTGATAGCCGTGATGACATCCATGTGATTGAGTATAGTGATTATATTAAACAGAGTCAAGATTGAAAGCTTGACTATCGGAGATAAACCTCATAAAATTCCAACAGACGCTCTAAAGCGTCAGGAGGTAGGTTATGGGAATTTCTTCTTTTCTGGTGATCTGGTCCCTGCTCATGGCTTTGGTTTTGCTGGCGATCGGTTTCATTACCTGGGTATTGGCGGTTAAAGAGTCCGGCTGGCTCAAAATTGCCGGACAAATTATCGCGGTGGTGATCGTGGTTTTAACTTTGCTTCTACTGGTCCTTGGGAGCAGTTACCGCGATAAAATGAATAACAGGATGGGAAAAGGGATGATGATGGATACGAAGGGCGGGACCATGATGAACGGGGATGCCCCTTGCATGGATAAAGGAAAAATAGCCGCTCCAATGAAGATGAAGAAATAGTGATTATTGACCACTTGACAATAATTATTAATAGTAGATAATTATTCAGCTTTGGCTCAAGACCATCAAATAATAAAACCCGGAGGTGCATATTTTAGATAAAAATTGTTTTTTCCGTACCCGCAAATTATAAAAAGATAAGAGGTAGTTAAAATATGTTTAAAAAAAGTTTGTATGTTCTGATCGGGATTGTTATGGTTGCCATGACGATGTACGGCTGTTCGGTCACTTCGTCATTTACTTCTTCCAAGGACCCGGGTGTTTTAGGTTCGTCTGAAGTAACAATGAGCGGCGCCGCCAGCTACACCGGCGGAAAAGTTGAGATCGGTTTGGCCGCTTTATTCAAAGGGACCGGTGAAGCGCTGACCCTGGATAAAGGGCGCTTTACTGTTTATGTCGGTAAAGACGGGATCCCGACGACCGACTGGGGAAGTGTCGATTTTGCCCTGCCAACCGACTCGGATAAGCCGATCGACATGGTTTTCGTGCTGGACAATACCGGCAGCATGTCGGGCTCGATCACCGGAGCGAAGAACAGCATCGTAGCGTTTGCCGCCTCACTTGAAGCGGCGGGGGTTGATGCCAAGTTCGCGTTGGTCACTTACGGCGATAGCGCCATTCATCCGACCCCGGCCGGTTATATAACCTCCGAAAGTTTTAGTGATGCGACATACGTCCGGCCAGTTCTTGATTTCAATAACGCCGCTACCCTGCAGGCAACCCTGGACGCGGTCCATGCTGATGGCGGTGGTGATGGCCCGGAAAATCCGCTCGATGCCATCATGTATGGCTATAATAACTTCTCCTGGAGAGCTGGCGCGCAGAGGGTTATTGTCGTGATAACGGATATTAACGGCCACCAGAATGTCGCGGGCGATACCTCTTCTAACAATAAGTGCCTTACTTCCATTGAAGCGGTCGCTCTTAATCTGGCGGGAAAAGCGGTCGTTTACGCGGTTAGTCCGAATTACTCGACCGACCAGTCGCCATATTGCGATGTTCGCCGCCTGGCTGATGGGTTAGGCGAAGGACGGACCACCCCACTTAGCAATACCGGCGGTAAGTGGATCCAATTTGGTTACTATGGGTATGATCTGACCACTCTTGGGATCACAACAGCAGTCAGCAAGGGATATAAGTTCACCTTTGACTACACCTTTGCCGATGGGACCTGGTGGATCCACATTGTGGCCGACACCGATGGCGACGGGGTGATGGACAGCGAACTGCTGATCAAGATCATCGTCTCCGGCGGGACCGGGAGCTCGAGCATTAAATCGGCTTCCGTGGTCAATTCCAGGCCGCTCTCTCAAGCGGAAATTCTCCGGCTCCAAACAGTAAAACAATAAAGTTTTACTAGACCAGGCTATTTTGCAGGGCCCCCCTTCCGGGGGCCCTGTTTTTTTGACGGTCTCTTTAGCGTGTGATATACTCAATTCGCAATGCCTCCAAAAAAGAGCAGCAATAGCAAAAAAAGCCAAAGAATGGCTGTCCCCTCCAAATTCAAACAAGATATTATTGGCATCCTTCTGATCGCCATTGCCTTGATCATATATATCTCCAATCAATCTTCAGCGACAGGACTGGTCGGCCTTTATGTCATTAAAAAAGCGCTCCGCTCGGTCATGGGAGTGGGGATCTACATCCTTCCGTTTTTTGTTGCTCTTTACGGGGTGATCATGCTCCTGCGCCATGAGATCAAAGAACTGGCGGTCCGTTTGACCGGGCTGTTTGTCCTTTTTTTGGTCTATATTACTACCGCCCAATTTATTGATTCCGCTTACTTTGCGGCTTTGGCCGATTATCCCATTGTCCAGGGGGCGGGAGGGGGAGCCGGCTTTTTCTTCCGTTTTATCCTGGAAAAGACCGTTGGCCTGGCCGGTTCTTACATATTATTATCAACCTTTGGGTTTATCGGCCTTCTTTTAATGTTTAATCTAACTTTTCAAAGTTTGATCACTTTTATCATGGGGCTTTTTCATTTTGAGAGTGCTGAGGAGGAAAGGCCAAAAGGCCTATCCAAGCGCGTAGCGGCCAACGCACCCGCCGCGGTCAAGGAGGCGGCTCCCGCTCAGCCGGCGGTGACCCAGCTCCCACTGACCGAGCAGGAGAGCGAACCGGAAGAGCCGCGCAAACCGGTCCTGGAATTCCCAATGCCGAAATATGACAATGAGACCGAAAATCTCAGGACTGAAGAAGAGGTCGAAGAAGAACGAAAAGAGTACTCTAATTACAAACTCCCCCCGCTCGACCTGCTGGAAGACCAGACCGCTAAGGAAAAGAAGCAGGCGGATAAAATGCGGGAGACGACAGAAATGCGCAAGCACCTTCTGGAAGAGGCTTTGCGGAGTTTTGGGGTTGGCGCGCACGTTGTTTCGATCTTCCAGGGGCCGTCGGTCACCCGTTATGAGCTTCAGCCGGAACCGGGGGTCAAGGTTAGCCGGATCGCTAACCTGGCTGACGATATTGCCCTGAATCTGGCCGCTTCCGGGGTTCGCATTGAAGCCCCTGTCCCGGGTAAATCGGTGGTCGGGATCGAAGTCCCCAACGCCATGACAACGACTGTCCGCCTGAAGGAGCTGGCCAAACAGAACGATTTTCGACGGAACTCGTCCAAACTTTACATTACGATCGGTAAAGATCTGGCCGGATCGCCGATCTACGGCGATCTGGGGAAAATGCCCCACTTGCTGATCGCCGGGACGACCGGTTCAGGCAAAAGCGTCTTTGTTAACTCCCTGATCATGAGCATTCTTTTGCGGGCCCGCCCTGACGAGGTCAAAATGCTGATGATCGACCCCAAGATGGTGGAGCTTTCCATTTACGACGGAATTGCCCACTTGCTGGCTCCGGTGGTGACCGATGTCAGAAAAGCTTCCGCCACGCTGAAGACCTGGGTTATTTGGGAGATGGAGCGGCGCTATAAATTGTTTCACGACATGGGAGCGAGGAATTTGCAAGCTTACAACAACAAGGTAGACAAAGATCAACGCCTGCCGTTTATTGTTGTGATCATTGACGAGCTGGCCGACCTGATGATGGTGGCGGCCAATGAAGTGGAAGCCTCCATTTGCCGCATCGCCCAGATGGCCCGCGCTACCGGGATCCACCTGGTCGTCGCTACCCAGCGGCCGTCGGTCGATGTTATTACCGGCCTGATCAAAGCGAACATTCCTTCGCGGGTCGCTTTCGCGGTCGCGACCCAAATTGATTCCCGGGTCATCTTGGATAGTTCAGGAGCGGAGAAGCTGTTGGGCCGAGGGGATATGCTCTACAATCCGATCGGGGCGATGAAGCCGATGCGGGTCCAGGGGTGTTTCCTGACGGATAAAGAGACCGAACGGGTCTTAGAGTTCATCAAGAAACAGGCCGATCCGGATTATCTTAAAGAGATCACGGAAATTGCTCCGTTGGGTGAAGGGGAAAAAGGGGGAGAAGGGGGGAGCGGCGGAGACGGGCGTGACGCGATGTTTGGCGAAGTTGCCAAATTAATTGTCGAGACCCAGGTCGCCTCGACCTCCTATATTCAAAGGAAATTCAGGATCGGTTACAACCGGGCGGCCCGATTAATGGACGAGCTCCAGGCGGCCGGCATTGTCAGCGTTCCCGACGGCGAAGGGAAAGGCCGCCGGGTTTTGGCTTCCAGAGAGACTCTTTCCGGTATGGGTATTCAGTGAGAAGACCGAGACTGAACGTCTCGGTTATTTTCACGGAACCGCGAAGTTTATTCGCAGGTTCCGTGATTATGCTGATTATTTTGTTTTTTATATCACCTTCTATCGCCTTGCACTATCCCAAACGGATCATCTCCTGCACCCCGGCCCTGACCGAGATCCTCTTTGCCCTCAAGCTTGACCGGGAAATAGCCGGAGTGACCACCAATTGCAACTATCCGCCGGCCGCTTTAAAGAAAGAGAAGATCGGCGGGTTCATGGTCAACCTGGAAAAAGTTGCCTCTCTTAACCCGGACCTGGTCGTGATGCAGTCCGATGCGCAAAAAAAAGAGATCGATAAGCTTACCGCCCACCATTTGCCGGTCTGGTCAAGGGATCTGCGGACCGCCAAAGATCTCTTTGCCGCGATCGATGAGCTTGGGAAAGTTACCGGCCGGACAGCCGAAGCCAGGGCGGTTTTAAAAGGGATCTATAAAGAGGTTGCCAGGGTAAGAGCCCGGGTTAAAGGGTTGGGGAGAGCGCGCCAAAAAGTTGTGATGATCGTTGGGCTCAATCCCCTGATCGTGGTTGGCGGCGGCAATTTTATTGACGATTGTTTAGGCTGGGCCGGCGCGGATAATATTGCCGGCAAGAGCGCCGCCGCTTATCCCCAATTCAGCTTTGAAAAATTGGTCAAGGTTGATCCCGACGCGATAATTTTGCCGCAAGGCTTGATCCGCCAGGAAGAGCTTAAAAATGATAGCCGCTGGCAAAAGCTAAAAGCGGTCCGCGGCCGACGAGTATTTTATATTGACGCGGATATTATTTCCCGGCCCGGGCCGAGGATCTCAACTGCCGCTGGTATCATTGCCGATTATCTCTACCCTCCCAAATGGTAGTGTGCTAAAATTACTTCGCATGAAAAAAGTCAAGAACCAGGCGGTTTGGGCGACGATAATTATTTTCCTCCTGCTGGTCGCGGCGATCGCCGTTTCTTTTTTCTTTGGTTCGGTTTATATCCCGCCTGACCAGCTTTTTGGCAGCGAGATCTTCTGGCAGATCCGTTTTCCCAGGATCATTTTGGCCGCTTTGGTCGGGGTCTTGCTTTCTCTTTCCGGTGTTGTTCTGCAGGGAGTTTTGCGCAACCCCTTGGCTGACCCTTATATCCTAGGAGTTTCGGCCGGGGGTGCGATCGGCGCCGCCGTAGCTATCGCTTTTGGACTTAACCTGGTGGTCTTTGGGATGAGCTCGGTCCCGGCCCTGGCCTTTTTCTTTGCGTTGATCGCGGTTTTAATTGTTTACCAGATCTCCAAGGTCAGTGGCCGGACCGCTCCGGAAACCCTTATTCTGGCCGGTGTGGCGATCTCCGCTTTTTGCGCTGCCATCCTTGCCTTGATCATTATCCTGACCGGCAATCTGGAGGCGATCTATTTCTGGCTGTTGGGAAGTCTTTCAGCTGCCAGCTGGATCCAGGTTTATACCGTTATTCCATACGCTTTGATCGGCGGACTGGTCGCTTATTTCTTTTCCAAGGAACTGAACGCCTTTTTACTGGGGGAGGAAATGGCCCTTTCCCTGGGGGTTGAGGTCGAGCGGGTCAAGATCATTCTGATCGCCGCCGCGTCGCTCATGACCGCCGCCGCGGTCTCGGTTTCCGGGCTTATCGGTTTTGTCGGGCTGATCGTCCCGCATTTTATCCGGCTGTTGATCGGCTCAAACCACCGTTTTTTGATCCCGCTGTCGGTCTTGTCCGGCATGCTCCTTTTGGTCACTGCCGATATTATTGCCCGGACCGCTATATCTCCTCTGGAGATCCCCATTGGGGTGGTCATGGCGCTGGTCGGCTCACCATTCTTTCTTTATCTGCTACGCCGGCGGCGGAGAGGGGAGCGATGAGCGCCCTGCGGATCGAAGGATTATCCTGCGGCTATGACCGGAAAAAACCGGTCATCAAAGAATTGAGCCTGGCGGTCAATGAAGGGGAATTTGTCGGGATCGTCGGGCCGAACGGCTGCGGCAAAACGACACTATTAAAGACGATCATTGGGGTTATCAAACCATTTGCGGGCAGCCTGGCGGTTGGGAATCATCTGGTCGAGCACTTGAACCGGCGCGATCTGGCCAGAAAGATCGCTCTGGTCCCGCAGATGATGGAACCGGTCGAGGGCTTTACCGTAGAAGACATGGTCCTGATGGGGCGCTTGCCCTACCTGGAGCGGTTTGCTTTTGAGTCGGCCGAAGATCACGAAGCGGCGGAGTGGGCCATTGAGCAGCTCCGGATCGAAGATCTGAAAGGGCGGATGGTCGACGAATTGTCCGGCGGCGAATTTCAACGGGTAGTGATCGCCAGGGCGCTGGCCCAGGAGCCAAAGCTTCTTCTGCTGGACGAACCGATTTCCCATCTGGATATCCGCTTCCAGGTCAAGATCTGCCGTTTGCTCCGCCGATTGCGGGCTCACTGTTCCCTGCTGGCGACTTTCCACGACCTTAACCTTGCTTCCCGGTTCTGCACCAGGCTGGTCCTGATGGGCCGGGGAGGGATCGTGGCCGATGGACCGCCGGCCGAAGTGGTGACGGCGGAGAATATCTGGAGGGTCTACCGCGTAAAGGTCGAGGTCAAAAAGAGCTCAAAGAACGAGAAAGTCCGATATGTCCTTCTTCCATAAGTTTCGCGGCATCAAATTAATTGATGTGATTATTGTGTTTTCCTTCCTCGGACTGGTCGTGCTATTTTTTGCCAAATTCTTGACAGGGGAAACGGTTTTTGCTTTTAAGGACCTTTCCCGCTATTTTTACCCGCTCCGCTATTTGATGGTCGAACAGGTCAAGTCGGGGCATTGGCCTCTCTGGAACCCTTACATTTATTGCGGGTATCCTCTCCTGGCGACGATGCAGATATGTTTCTTTTATCCATTGTCTCTGATCCATTATCTTCTTCCTTTTCCTCTGGCTTTTAATTACTATATTATCGTTCATTATTTTCTAGCCGCTCTTTTTATGTTTTTATTGCTCCGCCGCTATTGTCTGGCGAGGGGGGCGGCTGCTTTTGGTGGGATAGTTTTTGCTTTTTCCGGTTATTTGCTTTCGGTTTCCAATATGAACACCTCGTTATCCAGCGTGATCTGGCTGCCGCTGGCGCTATTGTTTTGGGATCGGGTGGTTAGAGGAGAGGGGGCCGGGAATTGGCTGGCCTTTGCGCTGGTTTCTGCCGTAATGCTCCTTGGCGGCGAGCCGACCATAATTTATTTTTCATACTGGATGTTTTTTGCCTATGGACTCTTTTTTGCTCGGAAGAAGCTGGCAATAATGATAAGTTTAGTCGGGGCAGGGTTTCTGGCCGTCGGCTTATGCGCCGTCCAGCTTTTTCCTTTTATTGAGCTGACCAGGTTTTCTGACCGGTTAGCGGCTAATTATGGGGTGATAAGTTCATCCTCTTTTCCGCCAAGGGAGATCCTTTCTTTTGTTTTTCCGTATTTTTTTGGCAATCCCGGTCAATTTGGTGGATATACCGATGTTCTGCTCGGTCCGGTACAGCAAAGCTGGCTGATCTCCCCGTATTTTGGACTGTTGCCGTTTTTTTTCATCTTTTTTGCTTTCCGCTCCGGGAAGAAGGGGGTTTTCTTTTGGGGGGTGGCGCTGTTCTCCATAATAATGGCTTTTGGTCATTATAGTTTTCTTTTTCCGCTCGTCTATAAGTTGGTCCCCGGAGTTTCGCTGATCCGTTATCCGGTCAAGTATTTGTTCATGGCCTCGTTTTCTTTTGCCATGTTGGCCGCTTTGGGTTTTGACCGTTTCCTGCGACTTATAGCCGATCCCGCGTGGATAAAGAGGTTGATCGTTCTATTACAGTTGATCATTGGCGGCTGTTTGATCGCGGCGGTCATTGTTTATCTAAATATTAATAATATTTATCTGTTTTTTGCCGCAAAGTATTCAAAGGGGATCCCGATCTACTTTTTCAATTTGCTTTATCAGATAATTGAATTTAACGCGCAAACCATGTTTATGATCGTTGCGTATTTAGGGGGGCTGCTGCTGATAGTTTCACTGTTTAACAAGCGCGTGATCTCCAGGCAGTGGCTGATCGGGGGGGTAATATTGCTGGTCGCGGCTGATCTGATGGCAAGCGGGGTGCCGGTCGCCCTTGGTGCGCCGAAGGAGGCTTATACAGATGTGCCTCAAAGCTATCGCCAGATCATAAAAACCGGCTCCCAATGGAGGGTGTTTTTTACTCCGGAATTAGAGCGGGAAAATAAAATAATTCCCGGGGATGATTATATCAAGGCGATCATGAACTCCAAGGAGAATTTCGCCGCCAATTGGCATATTCTTTATCAATTACAGAACTTCAGCGGTTATGAATCGATCAAACCGGGGGGGCTTTATGTCGATTATTGGCAAAGTTTTTCCGGTCCGCGGCTGGGGGAGAAGAGAGACCTGTTAAATGCCGCTAGTGTCCGATACATTGCCAGCAGTAAACCGCTTGAGCTGTCCGGACTGAAAAAGATCATCCAGCGGCACGCGTACGGGACCGATCTTTTTCTCTATGAGAACAAAGGGACCTTGCCCAAAGCACGTTTTACCGATGGAAAAGGCGAGGCAAAAATCATCTCCTCTGATTTTGACCGGGTGGAGATTGAAACAGTTTCCCATCGGGGAGGCAGGCTTGTTCTGGCCGACCGTTATTATCCCGGCTGGAGATGTACGGTCGATAGAAGGGGGGCGCGGATCGAACAAGAGGGGTCATTTAGATCGTGCCTGGTCCCGGCGGGGAAACATCGGGTGGTTTACACCTATCAGCCGGGGAGTTTTTTCTGGGGAGGGATGGTTAGCCTGGCGACAATCTTTGTCATGCTTGGCCTCTTTATTAAATTTGGGGTGGACGACCGGAATTGAACCGGCAACCCTCAGATCCACAATCTGATGCTCTAACCAAATTGAGCTACGCCCACCACGCTGATCTGCCGTCTATTTAATGATACCACAGTTGACGTTTGATTTCACCGCCCGCGTCTTGACACCTTTATGAGGGTGGGGTATCGTGATAACCGGGGGTTGCAATGGACAAACGACTGAAAAAAAGCTTGTTAAATGAACGGGTCAGACAGGTCAAGGTCGGTAAAAAAATGACCATCGCGGAGCTGGTTGAAGCAATGGGGGAAATGTCGATCCAGGCCAGGAATATTGGGGAATGCGCCCGGGTCCTGGAGCGGATCTACACCGATAAAAAACGCCCAACCGTCATGCTTGGTCTGGCCGGTCCGCTGATTGCCGCGGGGCTGCGCCGGGTGATCAGGGATCTGATAGTCTGCGGAGCGATCGATGTGGTTGTTTCAACCGGAGCGATCATTTACCAGGACGTCTACGCGGCGCTTGGCCACGGCCACTTTCTCGGCACAACTGACGCCGAAGACAATACCCTGCGCGACCTGCGGATTGACCGGATCTACGATACCTATATAGATGAAGAGGCTGTCTGGCAGACCGATCGCTATTGCGGCCTGGTGGCCGATAAAATGACTCCCGGCAATTATTCCAGCCGGGCCTACCTTGACGCTTTAGCCGATACGCTTGACGATAAAGAATCGATCCTTTTTCAGTGTCGAAAGCTTGGGGTGCCGGTCTTTTGCCCGGCGCTCAACGATTCATCGATCGGGATCGGCCTGACAGAGCACCGGGTCCGCTGTTTGAAAGAGGGGCGGGCCGGGATCGCCATTGATTCGATCCAGGACAACCTCGAACTGGTCCAGATCGTCGTGAAATCAAGATCGACCGCCGCTTTTTACGTGGCCGGCGGTGTTCCCAAAAATTATATAAACGATTCCATTGTGATGGGTTATATTTACGGCCTGGACCGGGGGCACGACTACGCCCTTCAGATCACTACCGCGGTTACGGCCGACGGAGGATTATCAAGCTCGACCTTGAAAGAGGGGCGCTCCTGGGGAAAGATCAAGAAAGAAGCGAACGTTGCCATGGCCTGGGTTGAGCCGAGCGTCGCGCTCCCTTTGTTGGCCGGTTATGTTTTAGGCAAGGATTTGACCGCCGGCCGACCCCGTCTGCGCTGCCGCTGGGAAGGCGGTGAGCTTTTAACTTTGAGCGCTACTTAAGGCTTGATGAATAGAACAGGGCCAATAAAACAAATATGCCAGGCAGGATCAGCATGAAGAAAAGAGCCCCTGAAGGATTAGTTAAGGTATTGCCGTAGAACCAGGAGGCACTGGTAACTATTATTACCCAGGTCCACAGGTTGTTTTTATTCATAGCTTGCACACCTCAACCATAAATGATTTTTCATAGTATAGCACACTCAAATCCGATTATATAACAGATCAAATTCCCGGCTGAACGCCCGGGCGATCTCTTCTCCTTTCAGGAAGATCGCATTCTCGTAATTGTTCTTTTCGGCGTTGTCGGTCCAATTATACGAACCGGTGATTACTTCCCGCTCGTCAAAGACCGCGAATTTGTTGTGCATGATACCGCGTCCCCGGCCTTTAATGATCTTGACCTTTATCCCTTTTTTTTGCAGATAGTCGATCTCCGAATGTTTTCCTTTTGACTGGGAGAGGTCAGCGACGATCCTGACGTCGACCCCGCGTTTCCTGGCCGATTCCAGCGCCCAGGCGATCTCTCCGGAAGTAAAGCTGAAGATCGCGATCTTGATGTTTTTCTTGGCCAGATTGATCCTGGAGATGATCCGGTCCCTGGTCCCGCCGTTTGGGGAAAAGGAGACCTGGATCGAATCGGCCGTAAGCGCGGCAGCCGGCTGGAGGCCGGCTGGTAAAAGCATCAGTAACATAAGTATTAATGCAATAGTGTTTTTCATGGGCTTGTTTTACTTTGTTTTCTCTCGACCGCCAAATAAACAGCCAAATAGAGAGAGAGGAGAAGAAAATTATAGACAAAATCTTCGGCCGGAATGCTTAAGACTCTCCAGCCGATGATCGCCGAAGGCTTGTAAATGACTACCGGCAGAGAGGTTAGGAAGTAATTAAAGACCAAAAAGAACATGAACGAAGCGGCCAGGTAGAGCCAGTAGAACAGGGAGGAGAAAATGGTCCGCAAACGAAAAGCGGCAAAAACCAAAAATAAACCGGTTGCGCCAAAGACCAGGGCGGTGTAATCCCGGCTCAAGAGCGAGAGGGAAGCCAGAAAAAAAAGGCCGGCCGCGCCTAAAACAACCTGACGGCTGAAAGGGACCTCGAAGTCGACGGAAAAATGACGGAGCGACTCATAAATAAAAAGACAGCTAAAAGGGACCACCGCGAAGAACAAGACCTCTTCCAATGGGAGGCCTAAAAAATAAATGGCGGAGACATAGGCCGGGTTGAACCCCCAGTCGCCGCGCCCGGTGACCAGGATATCCCAAACGATAAAGGGCCCCCCGACGACCAGCGTTGCCGCCGCCCAGGACTTAAGATGTCTGCGGAAATAACTAAATTTGGGATGACAGGTAAGGAGGAGCGGGCCCAAGAGGATCAAGATGTCCAGAATTAAATAGAAGCTCATTTTGACCTCCTTGCGATAAGCGGGCAGGCGTTAAGGAGCGCCCGGCCGATGATCAGCCTCCTTGGCGGCTTGACTGTTCGTTGGAAAACGACCAGCGGGTCACGGTCGATCTGTTGGGCGGTCCAGGCATACATGTCGGCAGCGGTTTTTACCGGTACCAAATAGCGCCAGGGAAGGAAATGGTAGCCCGATTCGGCTTCAATCTGCCAATCGCGGTATAAAGCCAGCTGACCTTTAATAAAGGCGGCAAACCGGTCCGGGTCGCGGCGGGCGGTCTTTTCGTCCAGCGACGCCAGGCCAAATTTTTCCAGCTCTGCTGTCGGCAGGTAGCGCCGGCCCAGCAAGTGGTCCTCCTTAATATCACGGATAAAATTGATATATTGCATCGCTTTTCCCAAGGCTCTGGCCTGGGGATAGGCTTTTTCCGAAAGGTCCAGGATCGCGGCCATCATCAAACCAACAACTTCCGCCGAACCGTACATGTAATTTTCTGTTTCATCAAGAGTGGTGTAGATGTTTTTGTTCAGGTCCAGTTCCATTGATGAAAGAAAAGCGTCGGTCCATTTCTGATCAAAACTTTTTTTGGCCGACAATTTAACGAACGAATCGATAATTTTATCTCCGGACAGAAGCCCGCGGCGGGCGCTCAGGTAGTTCTCCCGGAAAATAAGAAAACCGTTCCGGTCCTGCGGTATGGAATCGACAAAGTTATCGGCCCGGCGGACAAAAGCGTAAAGGGTAAAGACATCTTCTTTGACCGCCGACGGAAAAAAGACCGAACTGTAAAAATAGGTCCGGCTTCCTTGCCGGAAAATCGAAGTTTTCAGCTTATCAGGCATGATTATTGGTGATTTCCCGGCCGACGATTTGGGCGGAGATCAGGACCATGGGGAGACCGATGCCGGGGTGGGTGTAACTGCCGGTGTAATAAAGATTGGCGATCCTTTTACTGCGATGGGCCGGACGGAAGAGGGCGGTTTGAAAAAGGGTGTGCGACAGTCCCAGAGCGGTCCCTTTATACGCGTTATAGGCCTGGGTAAAAGCTTTTTGGGCAAAAGTTTGCTGGTAGACAATGCTGGACCTGATCTCTTCGCCAGTCAGTTTTTCGAGATGGGCGATTACCTGGTCAAAATATTTTTGCCTGATCTGCGGGGTGTCTTCCAGGCCGGCCGCGACCGGGACCAGAACGAAGATCGTCTCTCCGCCGGGCGGGGCGACCGACGGGTCGGTTTTTGACGGACAACTGACGTAGTAAGAAAAATGTTTTGGCCAGGCCGGACGGTCAAAGAGCGTTTTGAAGTGCTCATCCCAGGAGGGGTCGAGGTACAGATTATGGTGACGAAGCCCTGGTATTTTTTTATTGAGGCCGATATAAAGCAAAACGGCGGACGGCCCCATTTTTCGGCTTGCCCAATAGCGCGGCGGATAGGAGACCGCCTCTTTGGCCAGCAGGGAGCTTTCGGCATGTTGATAATCGGCGTTGATCAGGACAATGTCGGCGGCAAATTCCCCTTGATCGGTCACGACCTTGGTCGCGGTCCGGCCGTTTGTTCCAATTTGCAAGACATTGTGTCCGCAGAGGACCTTGACCCCAAGCTCAGCCCCAAGCCGGCAGAGAGCTTCCGGGACTGCTCCGATCCCTTTGTCCGGATACCAGACCCCAAGGTTGAAATCGACGTGTGACATGATTGAGTAAAGAGCCGGAGTGTTTTGCGGCGACCCGCCCAGAAAAACAACGGTGTATTCCAGGATCTGCCGGAGCCGCTTGCTGGAAAAAAAACGCCTGGCATAGCGGTCGAGCCCTTCAAAAACATGAAGCCTTGGCCCTTGGGAGATGATCCGCCAATTTAGAAGATCAAGCAAGGATCGGTATTCCCGGCCGATAAAATCTTTCATTGCTATGTCATATTGATAGGTCGCGTTCTTGAGGTACCTTTCCAGTTTTTGTTTCCCTCCGGGCTCGAGTTGTTCAAAAAGCTCCCCGACTTTTTGCCGGTCAGCGGGGAGATCATGTGCCGAATCGCCAAAGAAGACCCGATAATTAGGATCAAGCCTTTGCAGTTGGTAATAGTCAGCCGGGGTTTTGCCAAAAAGCGCGAAAAAGCGTTCAAAGACCTCTGGCATTAAGTACCAGGAAGGACCCAGGTCAAAAGTGAATCCGTGGGTTTTCATGACCCGCGCCCGGCCTCCCGGCGCGGGATTTTTTTCCAGCACAGTGACAGCGAACCCTTCTTTGGCCAGCAGAGCCGCGGCCGCAAGTCCTCCGCATCCAGCACCGACAATAACAACTTCTTTTTTTGGCATGATGGATGAATTTTAGCGTATTGGCTGGCCGGTGGCAAATGGTTGACAATGATATTAATCGTAGTAGCATTATGGCAGTTACTGGAGGAGGTAGATCATGCCATTAGCCTTGCTTGATAACGTGACTAAGAGTTATTCGCCGAAAGCCGACCCCGCGTTAAAAAACATTACCCTGGTGATAGAGCCCGGAGAACTAATTTTGATCTACGGGCCGAATGGAGCGGGGAAAAGCACCCTGTTGCGGCTGTTAGGGGGATTGGAAAAACCGACCGACGGAAAAATATATTTGGACGGGAAAAACATTTCGCGACTTCGTCCAGACTTGCTGGCAGAGGTCAGGCGGAAGGAGCTGGGGTTTTTATCGCCGGACGCAGACCTGATCCCGATCCTGTCGGTGTTTGAGAATGTTGAGTTGCCTCTCCAGCTTGCCAGGCAAGGGAAAGCGGGGGAGCGCCGCGAACGGGTCAGGCAGCTGCTTGACGAGCTTGGCCTGGGAAGTTTAGCCGCAAAGAAGCCGCCAGAACTTTCTCCCATTGAACGGCAAAAAACCGCGTTAGCAGCGGCGGTGATCAAGAGCCCTCTTGTCATCCTGGCCGATGAGCCGACCGCCCGGCTTGATGTTAAATCAGGGTTGGAAATTTTATCAAGCATTGTTGAGATAAATAAAAAAAGAAAAATATCGTTTTTAGTCGCTGGCGACGATCTGGCAATGTCCCGCTATCTGCCAAAAGTGATAAAGTTGTATGGGGGGATCATTGAGGGAGGAGGCGCTGTTCCAGAAGCGCCTGTTAAGGCGGTGCCATCGGTCATGAAGGTGGGGACGGTCTTGAAAGAGACTCCGGTTAAAAGCGTGCCGCCGGTTGTGAAAGAGCAGCCGGTTTTGAAAGAGGCTCCGGTTAAACTTGAGGCGATCGTCAAGCCTGCGCCGCCGGTTAAAAGTGTGCCGCCGGTTGTGAAAGAACAGCCGGTCTTGAAAGAGGCTCCGGTTAAACTTGAGCCGCCGGTTAAAAGTGTGCCGCCGGTTGTGAAAGAGCAGCCGGTCTTGAAAGAGGCCCCTGTTAAACTTGAGGCGCCGGTTAAAAGTGTGCCGCCGGTTGTGAAAGAACAGCCGGTCTTGAAAGAGGCCCCTGTTAAACTCGAGCCGCCGGTTGATCTTTCATTGATCAAGCCAAAACCGATGGCTGCCGCATCAGGGTTAACAGAAAAATTGGAAGTGGCTCCCAGGATTATCAAGGAAAAAAGAGACGCAGGGGTCCCGGTCTATGAAATAAAAATGGACGACTTGCAAAGCCCATTGATCAAACCGCCGGAAAATAGGGGGAAGGATGCTCTTTAGACTCGCGGTTCGGCACCTGGCGAGCCGACCAAGATTTTTTCCGGTCATTGCCCTGGCGATCGTGATCGGCAGTGCTATTGTCGTCAATTGTTTTATCAATGACCTGGAGCGCCGCTTGATCAAAGACGAGGTTGACCTCCATTTCGGTCACGTTAAAGTTTATCAGAAGGAATATGATGTTTCAGCCTGTTCTCTCGCAAAACTGATCGTTTCTCCGGAAGCGGTTGTTGAAGATCTGTCTGCCCAAAAAAGAATGATCGGAGCCGCTCCGCGGGTTAGATTCCGCGCTTTACTGTTAAATGACAGCGGGGATCTTCCGGTCATAGTCAATGCGATCGACTCCGAACAAGATGACCTGGTTTTTAGGCTTCAGGGAAAAGTGGCGGCCGGACGCTATTTGGCGGGGAGCGAAGAGGCGGCGATGCTGGGACGGGAACTGGCGGAAAGCCTTGGTTTGGCGATCGGCGACCAGATCGATCTTTTGGCCCAGGGGAAAAATGGCGTTTTTCATGAATTTGGCTTGTTGGTCAAAGGGATATTGGTGACTGGGGACAAAGAAATAGACGGGGCTTCGGTTTTTATTTCTTTGGACGTAGCGCAGGCGGGGCTCAATTTGAGTGACAGGGTAACGGAGATCTCGCTTCGATTAAAGGACCCGGCAGAGGCTCCCTTCGTCAAATACGAGGGGTTGGAAGTGATCCCCTGGCAGAAAGACATCAAGAAGACCGTTTGGCTTGAGCGAACTCGCGTTTATTTGTCGGCCGGTTTTCTGGCCGCGTTAAGTTTGATCGTGCTGATCGTTTCGGTTAATTATTTCAAACTGGCCAGGATCAGGCGGCGTCAGGAGTATGTCTATCTTAGCCGTTTAGGTTTCAAAAGCCGGGACTTCCTGATCATGTCCGCCTGGGAGCTGTTTTTTGTGGTGAGTTTGGGGATTATCCTTGGGTTATTATCGGGAGGAGTGGTCTTAAAATGTTTGGGCTGGCTGTAAAAAATATCCTCAATACTTTCCGGGGAGTGGCAACACTTTTCGGGTTTTCGATTATGGTCGCGGCCGCGATCCTTTCCTGGTCCCTGGTCAGGGAGGTTTCGGATGGGGCGCTGAGCAATATCGCGTATTACCGGAGCGGTCATTTGCGCGTTGTAGACAAGCAGTTCAATGACCAGCTTTTGCCGCTTAACAAAGCCTTTGCCAAGTACCAGGAAGTCGAAAAAATAGCGGCGCAATATCCTGGGGTCAAGGCCCAGGCCGAGCGGATCGAGGCTCGCCTGCTGTTGCAGCATCTCGGTCGGAGCGCCCAGGCGCGGGGGATCGCGATCGACGCGATACGGGAGCATCCTCCCTGGCGGACCCTAGCTGGCCGTCAGGTCGGTATCAGCGATAAAGAGCTGGTGATCGGGGCCAAGCTGGCCCAGAAGTTGGCGGTAGGCTTGGACGACACTTTGACGATCGTTACCCCGAACGCGTTGGGATCGTTGACTGTCTTTGATCTTAAGGTTGTCGGGATATTTTCTTCGGGTTCGACCAATATTGACGAAAGTTATTTCTTTTTCCCGCTGGCGGCGGCGCAAAACGTCTTTGACCTGAAAGGGAAAGTCAGCGAAGTGGTTGTGTATCTTCGTGATCCCCGCTTGGCGCGGGAAGGGGCCGAGTTCATTAATGCGGAGCTGGCGAGGGTAGCGCCCGGCCAATTCAAGGTTATCCCCTGGGAGAGGGATGATGCGGTGGTTTGGCTGGAAAAAGGGGAGTTGATCGGCTGGCTGGTCGGCGGGCTTTGCTTCTTTATCGGCTGCGCCCTTATTTATCATTTCTTTTCTGCCGGAGTGGCGGCGCGCGACCCGGAAATAGCTGCCTTGAAAAGATTAGGAGTGAAAAAAGGGGAAATGGTCCGGCTGCTGATAATTGAAGCGACGATCCTTGGCCTGTTGGCCGGAGCGATCGGCGGACTGATCGCTTTTGTGTTGGTCCAGTTATTATCAGGCCAGCAAATTACCATCAGCTGGCTGGATCTGCAGTTTGTGCGGGCTGAGTTGGAGGTCGCGCTGCGCCTGCCGGATATTTGAAGGGAGTCGCGGGGAGTCTCCTCTTTTCCTGGCTGGCGATGGCCCTGCCGGCCTGGCGGGGGGTTAAATGAAAAGGCTTATCGCGCTGTTGTTGTTCATGCCTGGGATAGCACTGGCGGTCGCCTTATCACCAGCAGAGAAAGCCCTGGTCTCTCTGGATGACAATTACACCCAAAGAACGACCGCCATGACTATGCGGTTGTTTTATAAAAATGATGACGAGCAAAGAACGGCGGATCTGGAGTTTTTTGCCTCCGGCAATGACCGGTCACTGATCGAGGTCAAAAACCAGGGAGGCCGCTATCTAAAACTGGGTGACAGGCTGCTGATCTATTCCGCCGCTTCCGGCGGTCCGGTCAAATTGACCGGGCGCATATTTGAGCGGTCGTTCCTGGGTTCCGCTTTTAGCTTTGCCGATCTAATGTTCCCCCGATCGTTCGCGGACGTTTATACTGGCCAGATAACTACCAGCGAAACGATCAGCTTTATTGTCCCCCAGGGGACGGGGGAAGCGGTTGAAGAACATGATTGTTTGGTTATGACCCTGACCGCTTCGCGGCGCCGGGCTCCGGCATACCGCAAGATGATCTGGATCGACCGGGAGATAGAAATGGTGGTCAGGGAAAAAGACTTTGCCCTTTCCGGCCGGCTGCTTAAGACGATTGAATACGGAGATTTCCGAAAAGTTAAAAAACGCTATTATCCCGCATATTTGCGCGCCGAAGATCCGGCCCGCGGGGGAGTGGCCAGCGAACTATTTATTGACCAGGCGGAGTTTGACAGAACATTGCCAGCCGGGATATTTAACCCTTAGTTACGTCTTAATTTGTCTTCCAGCGTGTTATAATTTTACCATACAAGCGAAAGGAGCTTCTATGAAAGTTGTTATTATTGGCGGTGTCGCCGGAGGGGCGAGCACGGCGGCCCGTTTGCGCCGCCTGGACGAAAAGGCGCAGGTCGTCATGTTCGAGCGAGGCAATGAGATCTCCTATGCCAATTGCGGCATCCCTTACCATATCGGCGGCGTAATTAAAGAGCGCGACCAGCTGGTCGTCATCGGGGAAGAGGATTTCGCCAAACTCTTTAACACCGAAGTCCGGACCAATTCCGAGGTCTTGGAGATCGACCGGGCGAAAAAAAAGGTCCGGGTCAGGGACCTCAAGAAGAACGTTGAGTATGATGAAAGCTACGATAAACTGGTCCTCTCCCCGGGCGGCTATCCGATCCGTTTGCCGATCCCCGGCATAGACGATCCCCGGATCTTTACCATCCGCAACCTAGATGACATGGACCGGATCAAGCAGGATTTGGCGGACCGCCGCCCGAAAAAAGCGCTGATCGTCGGCGCCGGCTTTATCGGCCTGGAGATCGCGGAAAATCTACACCATCTGGGCCTTATGGTTTCGGTGGTCGAGCTGGCCGGGCAGGTCATGAACCTGCTCGATTTTGAGATGGCGGCGGCGATCCATCAGCAATTGAAGACAAAAAAGATCGAATTGTATTTAAGCGACGCGGTTAAAGAATTCTCCGCCAGCCAGGGGCTCGAGGCGGTCCTGCAGAGCGGCCGCCGGATCAAAGCGGACCTGGTGATCCTGTCGATCGGGGTCAAACCGGAGATCCATCTGGCTAAAGAGGCGGGGTTGGAGATCGGCCTGCTTGGCGGGATCAAAGTCAATTCTAAACTGCAAACTTCCGATCCGGAGATCTATGCCCTGGGGGACGCCACCGAGATCAAAGACAGCGTCTGCAATTGCCCAGCCCTGATCCCGTTGGCCAATTCGGCCAACAAACAGGGGCGGATCGTTGCCGATAACATTTGCGGCGGAGATTCCAAATATGATAGTACGCCAGGAACGGCGATCGCCAAGGTTTTTGACCTGACGGTGGCGATCACCGGCGCCAGCGAGAAGAAGCTCAAGAAAATGGGGCTTCCCTATGCCAAAGTCTATCTCCAGCCGTCGTCTCATGCCGGCTATTATCCGGGTGCTTTTCCCATGCTGGTGAAGCTGCTCTACGACCCGAATGGCGGGCGGGCCCTGGGGGCGCAGATCATCGGCAGCGACGGGGTTGACAAGCGGATCGACGTCATTGCCGCCATGGTCCAAATGAAAAAAAATGTTTACGACCTGGCCAGGCTCGAGCTTGCTTACGCGCCGCCTTTTGGTTCGGCCAAAGACCCGGTCAATCTGGCCGGGATGATCGCCATCAATCAGATCAACGGGCGGAATCCGTCGGTCTATTGGGACGAGGTTCCCGGACTGAAAAAAGGAGGGGCTTTCTTCCTGGATGTCAGGACGCGGCTCGAATACGATCTTGGCCACGTCGAAGGGGCGGTCAACATCCCGATGGGGGAGATCCGTTCGCGATTGAACGATATCCCGCGCGACCGGAAGGTCGTGACCTGCTGCAATCAGGGGAAGACCGCGTATTTTGCCCTTTCCGTCCTGCGGCAGCACGGTTTTGACAACGTTTTTAACCTGGCGGGAGGCTACAAGCTCTACAAGATCACGACGCTGGAACAGGAGAATGTCGGGATCTTTGAGGGGACTTTTATCGGCAAGAACGACGAACTGCGGCAGGCGCCCGCTTCCGGGGGGCGTTTTTTTCAGATCGACGCCAGCGGCCTGCAGTGTCCCGGCCCGATCATGAAGCTGGCCAATTCCCTGGCCGACAAGCTTGACGGGGATATCATCGAAATTACCGCCACTGACCCCGGCCTGAAGAACGACATTACCTCCTGGTGCGCCGCCACCGGCAACGTGCTGATCTCGGTCGCCGATGCCGACCGCAAAGTCGTGGCCCGCCTCCAGAAGGGGACAAAACGCGTTCTGCCGGCCGGTGGCGAAATCCCGCACGACAAGACGATCATTGTTTTCAGCTCTCACCTTGACCGGGCGATCGCCGCCTTTGTCATTGCCAACGGGGCCGCTTCCATGGGTCGGAAAGTGACGATGTTCTTCACTTTTTGGGGGCTCAATATTCTGCGCCGGCATGAGCGGGTCACGACTAAAAAAGATCTTTTTGAGAAAATGTTCGGTTCCATGATGCCGCGCGGCTCGCTCCGGCTCCAGCTTTCGCAGCTGAACTTCTTCGGCCTCGGGCCGAAGCTGATCCGCTTCATTATGCGACGCAAAAAGATCGACTCACTGGAGAATTTTATCTCGTCGGCTGTCCAGTCGAACGTCAAACTGGTCGCTTGTCAGATGACCATGGATATGATGGGGATTAAAAGAGAAGAATTGATCGATGGGGTGGAAGTTAGCGGAGTAGCGGCCTATCTGGGGGCGGCGGAAAACGCGGACACCAACCTGTTTATCTAAGGAGTAATGTTATGATCACAATGAACAATGTTCCGGGAAAAGATAAAGGGTCGGTCAAATTATACGCTTTGAGCACCTGCGTCTGGTGTAAAAAAGTAAAAAAACTGCTGAACGACCTAAAGGTCGCCTACGATTATATTGATGTCGACCTTTTGGAAGAAGAGGCAAAGGCAGAGGCCAAGGAAGAGATCATCAAATGGAATCCCCCTTGTTCGTTCCCGACCCTGGTCTTGGGGGACAAGAAGTGCATTGTCGGTTTTGACGAGGGGAAGATCAACCGGGAGCTTGGCTAATGGCCGAACAGGGGAAGATCGAAGCGCTTTATAATAAATTAAACGCCGAGGCGGAAGCCGGCGGGTATCACCTCAATCCCGACAAAGATTTTACCAAAGAGCTGGTCAATGGCCTGCTGGTCAACGAGGAGCGCTACGGCTACCCGGCCTGTCCCTGCCGCCTGGCGAGCGGAAATAAAGAGGCGGATCTCGACATAATTTGTCCGTGCGACTATCGCGACCCCGACCTGACCGATTACGGCGCCTGTTACTGCGCCCTGTATGTTTCCGGCGAAGTTTTAGCGGGGAAAAAGAAGTTGGCGTCGATCCCGGAACGCCGACCGGCGGCGGGCTTGCCCAAAAAGCCGGCGTTTCCGGTCTGGCGCTGCAGCGTTTGCGGCTATCTTTGCGCCCGGGAAAATCCCCCCGAAGTCTGCCCGATTTGCAAGGCAAAAAAAGAGCGGTTCGAACGGTTCCTCTAAAGTTCCTCGGAAACGATGACCTGCAGTTCTTTGATCAAGGTGTTCCAGTAGCGCGGCGTGCCGGTCTCAGGAAAGTTTCGGCCAAAGTCATTCTCTTTTGATTGGACCGCCAGCCAGGCGGCGTAATGGACGATCCTCATTCCCCGGAGGGCGGGGACCAGATCCCAGCTATCGTCGTTAAAATCGCGAAAAGTCCGGTATCCTTTCAGGAGCCAGGCGGTTTCGTTCGGCGCATAGTCTGGTTTGTCCGGGAGAATGAGCCAGAGGTCCTGGACCGCCGGGCCAAGGGCGCAATCGTCAAAATCGATAATGTAGATCCCTTCTCCCGGTCTGGAGATAAAATTCCCTTTATGGCAGTCGCCATGGAGCAGGATCTTGGTTTCCCGGTCAAAGAGCGGTTCGCTTTTGCCGATCAGTTGCTCGACCACGGTTTTCAGGGCTGGAATAAAATCAGGGAGGATAAAACCGGTCTCCACGATAGTTTTGAGGTGATTTTTAGTCACCACTTCCGGCCGCCAGGTGAGACGCTTGGCATCAGTAAGCTTCTCTCCGACCTGATGGATCTTGGCGATCAGGCGGCCGATCGTTTGCCATCCTTCTTGATCAAACTCGTCCATTGGCCGACCCCATTTTTTTGGAAATACCGAAAAATAATATTGACCGTTTTGAAATAACGTTTCTTTATTTACCGCAAGCGGGGTGATGATCGATAGGTCATTTCCCCTTAATTTGGCCAAAAATTCATGTTCGGCCAGGATCGTTTCCTTACTCCAACGTCCCGGACGATAGAATTTTACGATCAATCTGGTGTTATCTTCCTTTTCAAGCTCATAGACCCGGTTAATATAACTGTTCCGTCTGATGCAGACATTGGTGAGGCTCTCTCCCAGGGTAGCTTCAACGCATTTGAAGATCATTTCCGGGGTCAGTTCATGCCAGATGCTTTCCATGTAAGTATCTTACCAGATAAATATGGGGGTGGGAATGCAAGGAAAATGCCCGTCAATACGATAAAAATACGGAACGAAGGCGGTTTTTCTAATGGATCATAATATACGCGAAGAATCTTTTACTATAGATTTTGCTCCCTTATGGCTATCGAGCCTGCACTTTGTCCTGCCGCGGCCATCCAACGTTTGCCGGTACCATCTCAACGGCCAAAACAATAAAACTATCCACCTCGACCTTCATCCTCCGGCCGAGATCAAAGACAAACATAGAACGATCATTATTCTTCCTGGATGCGGCGGTAATTCGGTTGATATGGTCAACATTGCCCGGCGTTTCAGCCGGGAAGGGTATCTGGCCTGGACGGTCGACTACGCGGTCGGGGATGTCTGCCGGGAAGATTTTGACGATTACACTATTTCCGAACTCATTGTCGAGATCAAGGTCATAATCGACTTTGTCTGCGAGCATGAACTAGTCGACAAGCAGCATATTTATATTGCCGGGCACAGTTTTGGCGGCTTTTCTTCGGTCCTGTATCTGGCCAGAAGCCATGACCCGCGGATCACCGCGGTGATCGGTATTTGTCCGGTCTTTGATGTTGTTGAGATCGGCTTCAACCATTTTTACAGACTGGCCGATAAATTTTCCTCCTGGGGCCGCCTGCTCAAGTTGATTGTTAAAAAAGCAAAGAACAAGATAATAAAGCTGGCCTTTTTTATTTGGGGAGCGACCGGCAAGCTATTGGTCATTAAAAAGAACGGTCACTGGATGCGGTTGACCAGGAAATTTATGGACGATATCGTCAAAGTGAACAATCACGACGCGGTCCTGCGGGACATCGCGCGCGTTGACCAGCCCTGCCTTTTTCTTTACGGGGAGAATGATCCCTGGATCAGCGTTTCGAACGTTAAAGAGGTTTATAAAGATCTTTCCGCCGGGCGGAAAGCGATCGGGGTGCTGGAAAAGGAAGGGCATCTGCCGATCGACGAGCTAGGCGCGGAAGAGATCTGCGAGCGGACCATCTCCTGGCTAGAGCATAACTACAGTTTAGCTCCGCGATGAAATAGAATTACGGTTCGTAATCTTCGGGCAGTCCCAGTTTTATCTTGAGGGCCCGGTTATAATCGTAGGCTTGTTTAGCCGCTTCCCCGGCGGAGATTAAATGCTGGGGTGGGGGAGCTTCTTCAGCCATGAAGCCAAGGCCAAACACACAGCCGACCAAACCCAGGGTCAGCAAACCGATCTGGGTGTCGCCGGTTGTAAAAGCGCCGCCGGCCAGTGATAGCACACCAATCAGTCCAACGACCGCCCCGATATTGTATTTGTTAGTGTAAAAATCAGCTTTCTCTTCGTATATTTTCAGCGCCGCGCCGTCATTGACCAGCCGGGCGAACTCGACGTCGGAGATCTGCTGGACCCCGCCCTGGACGATCTTCCAGTCGGCGGTCTCATAGGCGGTGGACGACATATTTGACCAGCCGGAACCAAAGACCGAATAGTAACCCGGGAAGTACATGCTGGTGGTGTACTCTTTCCCGACGGTGTGGACGCTCTTGCTAAGCAGTATGTCCAATTTTTTATTCTTATATTCATCCTGCTCTTTGCTTTTGCTTTCCAGCAGTTTGGCTTTGACCTGTCCGGTATCTTTGATCAGGACGGTGGTAGTGGCATTGGGCGCGACGTTGACCAGTTCGCTGAAGATGACCAGGCTGTCCTTGGTCGCTTTCAGGTAATGACTGCCGCTGTCAACGCCGTAGAGCTCAACCATGTCTTGCCCCTGCGATTTCTCGTCCAGGAATATTTCGATCCCTTTAACTTCCGAAAAGATCTTTATTGTTCCGGTGTTGTCAGCGGCAAAAGCGGGGCCGGGTTGAAAAAAGAGGCCGGCGAGGAAAAAACCAAGGACAAAAATTGATGGGAGGCGTTTTTTACGCATAATCAGGTTACTCCTCCTTATTACTACCAATGCCGGACAGGCTCGATTATACTCCAATCCTTCTTTTGTGAGCAAGTGTTAAGCGGTTTAATTAACCCTTGAGCGCCCGTTTCTCTCTTTTTAATGCCCGTTTTTCTTTGAGGGATAATTTCGCGACCTTTTTCACGTTCTTGTTTCCGCCCTGTTCTTTGTTAGCCATTGTATACTCCTTGTTTGTTTGATCCGGTTCATTATACCCAACCAGCCGACAGGGGGCAAGGCGTTAATTTATTCGCGGTTATTTGAAATGACGGGCGAGGAAAACGGCCAGGACGGCGCCGGTTGCCGCGATCAGGGAGAGGGCAAACGGCCACGGAATAGATAATAGTCCGGGTGAGCCCTGGCCAAGCGTAGCGTTGCCTGGTGCGCTGATCGTGATCAGTGCGGTAGCTGTTTTATCGTACATAGCGTGCATCAGGACGCAGGGGAGAATGTTGCTGCTTAAAAAGAAAAGATAAGTATATGGAAAAGCGCCGACCGCCACGGTAATGACGGCGATCGTTGTCAGCAGGATCGGGTCTCCAAGCCCGGCGTTAATATAAATCAGATAATACGACGGGATATGCCAGAG
>JAHJKL010000038.1 GCA_018822365.1 Candidatus Margulisiibacteriota bacterium | reverse complement strand
TGTTGGCCGAAAAAGCCAGGCCCTTTTTCTTGGGAGGCTTGGCACCAGGCTAACCGCCCGACAGATCGAACGGCTGATCAAGTTTTACGCGAAAAAAGCCGGCATAAATAAAAAGGTGACGCCGCATACCCTGCGCCATTCCTTTGCTACCCATCTTCTTGACGGGGGGGCAGACCTCCGCATGGTCCAGGAGCTTCTGGGCCATGTTTCGCTTTCTACCACCCAGGTCTACACTCATGTTACAAAAGACCGGCTTAAAAAAGTTTACGACCACACCCACCCGAGGGCCGGATAATTCCCGATAAATTTGACAATTACCCCCTTTTTTAAGTATAATTTCTGTTTGTTGTGAAGATTGAGCTGACCGAACTACTTCGTCAGGTTGGAAACGAAGGGGATGTCGAGGATTCTGAAAAACTCTCGTTTCCCGAGGATGGGCTTATCCTGACGAAGCCGGTCCTGGTCCGGCTTCATCTGACCAATACCGGGAACTCGGTCCTGGTAAAAGGAACGATCCAGGCCGAGGCTGAACTTGAATGTTCGCGTTGTTTGAATAGTTTTAAACAGCCGATCACCCTTGAGGTTTCAGAAACCTATGCCAGACAAGACCTGGAGCAGTCCGTTGGCAAAGAAACCGAGCTGAAAGAAAGTGATTTTGTTTATCCGATCGAAAAGGATAACACTATCGACCTAAACGAATTGATCCGTCAGAATATCCTGCTCTCTCTGCCGATCAAGTCGCTATGCGATAATAATTGTAAAGGAGTGTAAATATGCCAGTACCAAAGAAACGACATTCGAATTCAAGGCAGGGAAAAAGACGGGCCTCCAACTATGTAATGACCGCCCCTAACGTCAGCAAGTGCCCTCAATGCGGGGCTCCGGCCCTCCCTCACCAGGCTTGCCAGGCCTGCGGCAGCTACAAAGGAAAGCAGGTCTTAAAGCTTAAGGAGAAGAAGAAAGGGAAGAAATAAGTGATCCGCATCGCGATTGACGCCATGGGGGGTGATTTTGCTCCCGCAGAGATCGTCAAAGGAGCGGTTCAGGCTTCGCTTGATCTCCCGGTTGAACTTGTTTTGGTCGGCAAAAAGGACAAGATCAACCGGGAGCTCTCCAGATACAAAAAAATTGGCAGAATCTCCGTGATCAACGCCGAAGAAGTGATCACCAACAGCGAGTCCCCCGTATCCGCCGTCAAACAAAAAAAGGATTCCTCGTTAAATGTCGCCGTCGCCCTGGTGAAAAAACAAGAAGCCATGGCGATCGTTTCCGCCGGCAACACCGGCGCGTTAATGGCCGCCTCCCTTTTTGGCCTGGGCCGGATCCCCGGGATCGAGAGACCGGCGATCGCGGGACTGTTTCCTACCCAAAAAAACCCGTTGTTGATCCTGGATATCGGGGCCAATTCCGACTGTAAAGCAAAGCAATTGAAACAATTTGCCGAGATGGGATCGCAATACAGCGAATGCGTCATGCACGTCAAAGCCCCGCGGGTTGGCCTGCTTAACATCGGGGAAGAAAAAGAAAAAGGGAATGAGCTGGTGACCGAAGCGTGGCCGCTGCTCAAAGAAGCCCCGATCAACTTTCTTGGAAACGTTGAGCCAAAAGAAATGTTCGCCGGAGAGGTCGATGTTGTCGTTTGCGACGGATTTGTCGGAAATTTGATCCTTAAATTCGGGGAGTCGGTCAGCAGCTTCCTGCTCGACCTTTTTAAGAAAGAGCTAACAAAGAACCCGATCACCTATTTTGCCGCCTTCCTCCTTCTCCCCGCATTTGCCGGGATAAAGAAGCGGACAGATTACGACGAATACGGTGGAGCCCCGATGCTTGGGATCAATGGGGTCGTTTTCAAGGCCCATGGCCGGGCTAAGGCAAAAGCGATCAAAAACGCGATCCGTGCAACTATGGAGGCGATCCAGCAAGACCTGGTCGGACGGATCACCAAGATCGAGGCCCAGCCATGAAAGCCAGGATCATTGGGACCGGTTCCTGTGTTCCAAGTAAAATAGTCACCAACCACGATCTGGCCAAACTCGTTGAAACATCGGATGAATGGATCAGGGAACGGACCGGGATAATTGAACGGCGGGTATCCGACGAATTAACAGCAACCTCTGACCTGGCGATCGTCGCCGCGGAAAGGGCGCTCGTCAAAGCAAAGGTTTTCCCCGAAGAGATAGAGGTTATCATTGTTTGCACAACTTCGCCCGACACTCTTTTTCCTTCCGTCGCCTGCATCCTGCAGGACAAGCTCAAAGCTGTCAATGCGGCCGCCTTCGACCTGTCTGCCGCCTGCGCCGGCTTTAACCATGGCCTGGCGGTCGCGAGCTGCCTTATCGAGAGCGGGCGCCACAAAACGATCCTTTTGGTTGGGGCTGACACGCTAACCAAGTATCTGGACTGGACCGACCGGGGAACCTGCATCCTTTTTGGCGATGCGGCCGGGGCGGTCGTTTTACGGGCGGACCAAAACAAAGGGGTAATCAGCAACTTCTGGAAAGCGGAGGGACATCTTAGGCAATCCCTGGTAATGCCAGGAGGAGGAAGCCGCGATCCGGAATGTAAAAACAGCCGTTTTATCCGGATGGATGGAAAAGAAGTTTTCAAGTTCGCGGTCCGGGCGCTCGAGTCATCGGTCAACGAAGTCCTCAAGGACTCCGGACGGCAGTTAGCCGACGTTGACCTGCTCATTCCCCATCAGGCAAATATTAGAATTATCGACCATGTGACCAAGAAAATGGGGTTGTCAAAAGAAAAAGTTTATGTTAATCTCCACAAATACGGTAACACCTCAGCGGCTTCTGTTCCCCTCGCCCTTGACGAGGCGGCAGCTGAAGGGAAATTAAAAAGCGGCAACCTCGTTATCTTGTCCGGCTTTGGGGCTGGTTTGACTTATGGGGCCAACGCTATTATTTGGTAGGAGGAATTAAGTAAAAATGTTAGATTATTTATTGACCGACGAACAAAAGATGGTCCGCGACCTGGCCCGAAAGGTTTCCCTGGAGAAAGCGCTTCCCAAGCGAGCCGAATGGGATGAAACCGGCGAGTTCCCATGGGAGGCGCTCAAGGCTTATGCGGAAGCGGACCTTTGCGGTCTATACATTCCTGAAGAGTTGGGCGGAATGGGACAAAGCGTTTTTAACTTTTGTTTGGCCACCGAAGAGATCAGCCGGATCTGCGGCGGCGTGGGAGTAACCTTTGCCGCTTCCGCTTTGGGCTCGACTCCCATCCTGCTTTTTGGCTCTGAAGAACAAAAAAAGAAATATATGCCCCCGATCGCAGCAGGAAAAATACTGGCCGCTTTTGGCTTAACGGAAGCAAGCGCCGGCTCCGATGCCGCCGGTCTGGAGACAACCGCCGTTAAAAGCGGCGACCATTACATTCTCAATGGAACCAAGCAATGGATCACCAACGGCGGGGAAGCCGACACCTATACCGTTATCGCGATCACTGACAAAACCAAAGGCCCCCGCGGCGCCTCCGCTTTTATAGTGGAAAAAGGAACTCCCGGCTTCACCTTTGGCAAAAAAGAGAATAAAATGGGGATCCGCTGTTCCGCCACCCGCGAATTGGTCTTCCAGGATTGCAAGATCCATAAAAGCCAGCTGCTTGGAAAAGAAGGAATGGGCTTTATTGTCGCGATGAAAACCCTGGATATGACCCGCCCGGGCATTGGTGCGCAGGCGGTGGGGATCGCGCAAGGGGCACTCGACGAAGCAATAAAATACGCCAAACAACGCGTCCAGTTTGGTCAGCCGATCATCAGCCTGCAAGCGGTCCAACATATGCTGGCCGATATGGCGACCCAGATCGAAGCGGCCCGGGCATTAGTTTACGCCGTAGCAAAGATGATCGATGCCGGACATAAAAACTTTACCCTCCCCGCTTCTGAAGCCAAACTTTTTGCCTCTGATGTTGCCATGAAGGTAACGATCGACGCGATCCAGGTTTTTGGCGGCTACGGGTACATGAAAGAATATCCGGTCGAAAAAATGGCGCGCGACGCAAAGATCACCCAGATCTATGAAGGGACCAACCAGATCCAACGAAATCAGATCGGCTTGGCATTGATCAAGGAAAGCGCCAAGAAGTAGCATGGATATCGTTGTCTGCATCAAACAGGTCCCCGATACGACCGAGGTCAGGATCAACCCCGAGACCAATACTTTGGTTCGAGACGGTGTTCCATCGATCATTAACCCGATGGATGAGAACGCGCTGGAAGCCGCTTTGCAGCTTCGCGATCAGCACGGCGGAAAAGTCGTCGTTGTTACTATGGGTCCCCCGCAAGCGGCCGAAGCGCTCCGGACCGCGATCGCCATGGGGGCAGACGAAGGCTATCTGGCCTCTGACCGGGCCTTTGCCGGCTCCGACACCTGGGCGACCTCGTACACTTTAGCCCAAGCAATTAAAAAGATCGGCACGTTTGACCTGATCCTTTGCGGCAAACAAGCCGTCGACGGTGATACCGCCCAGGTCGGCCCAGGGATCGCCGAATGGCTCAATTTACCCCAGGTTACCTTTGCCGTTAAGATCGGCGCTGAACCCGGAAGCAAAGAACTAAAAGTCGAGCGGTTGCTCGAAGAAGTAAACGAAATTGTTTCTATCCCGCTCCCCTGTCTGATCACAGTGGTTAAACAGATAAACGAACCGCGTCTCCCTTCTTTGAAAGGTATGATGAAAGCCAAAAAAGCGGAAATCAAATCATTGAACGCCCAGGAAATATCGGCCGATCCAGCTAATACCGGCCTTAATGGCTCCCCCACTAAGGTCGTCAAGATTTTTTCTCCCCCACCAAAAGGGGGAGGCGAAATGCTCGCCGGCGAACCATCAGAAATGGCCAGCGCCCTGTTAGGCAAATTAAAAGAGCGTAAGCTCGTTTAACTTTTATATTTAAAAGGACATTATTATGAGCATTAAAATTTTGCTTGATAAATGCACTGGTTGCACTTTGTGTGTAAAAGGTTGCCCATTTGCGGCGATCAGCATGGTTGAGGCCCCGGCAAGCGGCGAAGCTAAGCCGAAAAAAAAGGCTTCGATCAACCTTGATGTCTGCACTTTATGCGGGGCCTGCGTCGAGACCTGCAAGTTTAAGGCCATTGAATTAAAAAAAGAGCTCTCTGCGGCCAAAGACCTTTCCGCCTACAAAAACGTCTGGGTCTTTGCCGAACAGCGCGAGGGAAAGATCCAGGCGGTAACCTACGAACTTCTTTCTGAAGGGCGCAAACTGGCGGCCGACCTGGGGTGCGAGCTTGCCGCCGTCCTTTGCGGCGACCAGAAGATCGCAGAAGAAGCTGAACATTTGTTCCGTTATGGGGCAAACAAGGTTTATCTTGTCACCCACCAAGAGCTGAAGCACTACCACACCGAACCTTACACCCGGGCGATCTCGGAAACGATCATCAAGCATAAGCCGGAAATTTTTCTGCTTGGAGCAACCACCCAGGGGCGGGACCTGGCCGCCCGTCTGGCGATCAGGATCGGCACCGGGCTGACCGCCGACTGCACCAGCCTCTCGATAGACCCGGAAAAAAAGATCCTGCAGCAAACCCGGCCCGCTTTCGGCGGCAACATCATGGCAACCATTGTTTCCCCAAACCATCGGCCGCAGATGTCAACGGTCCGTCCTAAAGTCTTCAAAAAGGTTCCCTTGGACAAACCGATCAAAGGGGAGATCATTAAATTCAGCCCGGTCCTGAACAAAGAAGACCTTGCCGTTAAATTGCTCGACATCGTGCAGGACGAAAGCGTCAAGATTAACTTGGCCGAGGCAGAAATTATTGTTTCCGGCGGCCGGGGGATTGGCGACGCTAAGAATTTTGTATTGCTGGAAGAGCTGGCCACCCTTTTCGGCGGCGCGGTCGGCGCTTCCCGGGCCACCGTTGACGCCGGCTGGATCTCAGCCCATCATCAGGTCGGCCAAACGGGCAAAACCGTTTCCCCCAAGCTCTACATCGCTTGCGGGATTTCCGGCAAGATCCAACATCTGGTCGGGATGCAAAGCGCCGACACCATTATCGCGATCAATAAAGACCCTGACGCGCCAATCTTCAAGGTAGCGACTTACGGCATTGTCGGCGATGCTCTGGAGATCATCCCGCTTCTGATCAGGAAGCTCAAAGAATTGCGCCAGTAATATCAGGCGCAAACAGGCGGTTTATTAATTATGAAGTTAGCCTTTGTTTTCCCTGGTCAGGGATCGCAAGCCATTGGCATGGGCCAGGGCTTTGCGGAAGCGTATCTTGACCGGGCCAACGAGATCCTCGGCTTTGACCTGAAAAAGATCTGCCTGGAAGGGCCCGAAGAGGAATTAAAACGGACCGAGATCCAGCAGCCGGCGATCTTTGCCGTTAGCGTTGCAGCGTTAGAGTTGCTCATTAGCAAAGGAATTAGGCCCACTGTTGTTGCCGGTCACAGCCTGGGAGAATATTCCGCCCTTTATGCCGCCGGAGTTCTCTCTTTCGAGGATGGGGTTAAAACTGTTAACCTGCGCGGCCGCTTCATGCAAGAAGCAGTTCCCGAAGGGACCGGGGCAATGGCCGCCATCCTGGGGGGAGAGAGAGAAACGGTCATTAAGATCTGCCGGGAAATCGGCAATGTTTGGCCGGCAAACTTTAATTCACCCGGACAGGTTGTGATCTCTGGAAAAAAAGAAAGCGTTGAACAAGCCGGGGAAAAATTAAAATCGGCCGGGGTAAAACGAGTCATTCCACTGGCGGTCTCGGCCCCTTTCCATTGCCCTTTAATGAAGCCGGCTGCCGATAAACTGGCCGGTCAGCTTGCCAAAACATCCTTTAATGACGCCCGGATCCCGGTTTACTCAAATATTACAGCCGAACCGGTCACGACCGGCCCTGAAATCAGAAACCTGCTGGTTGAGCAAGTAACAGGTTCCGTTCTCTGGGAAGATTCGGTCAAAAACATGATCGAAGGTGGGGTTACCAAGTTTATTGAAGTCGGCCCTGGCAAGGTGTTGGCGGGGTTGATCAAAAAGATCGATCCCAATGCAGAAGTTAAATCGTTTTTGGAAACCGTAGACTAAACGTCTCGGTTTCCAAAAATAACGAGGAAACCGCGAAGTTTATTCGCAGGTTTTCGAGGAGGAAAAATATGAAGAGATTAAATGAAAAGATCGCGTTCATTACCGGCGCCGCCCAGGGGATAGGCAAGTCGATCGCTGTTGCTTTTGCCAATGAGGGAGCAAACATCGTTGTTTCCGACATCAACCTCGACCTGGCTAAACAAACCGCTGACGAAATCGCCAGGCTTGGGGTTAAAACTTACCCCATCAAGACCAATGTTGCAGACCTCTCGGATGTCCAAGCCTCGATCACCGAGGCTCATAAGCATTTTGGCCGGATCGACATTCTGGTCAATAACGCCGGGATCACCAAAGACAACCTCCTGATCAGGATGAAAAAGGAAGAATGGGACGCAGTTCTTGCGGTTAACCTGACCGGTGTTTTTAACTGCTCGCAGGCAGTTTCCACCTTGATGATGAAACAACGATACGGTAGAATAATCTCGATCGCCAGTATAGTTGGCCAGATGGGAAATTTTGGGCAGGCCAATTACGCGGCCACTAAAGGCGGGGTGATCGCGTTCACCAAGACGATCGCGCGGGAGCTTGCATCACGCAATATCACCGCCAACGCGATCGCGCCGGGCTTTATTCAGACCGCGATGACCGACAAGCTGACCGATGAGGTCAAGCAAAAGATGATGTCCCAGATCCCCATGGGGAAGCTGGGTTCACCTGATGACATAGCAAATGCGGCCGTTTTCCTGGCCAGCCCAGAAGCCGATTACATCACCGGCCAGGTCCTGGCGGTCAACGGCGGCATGTACATGTAACTAACAACAAGCTGTGGTCGCTTGCCAACAGCTGGAAAATTAATATTGTTAGTCGCAATTTAATAAAACAGGCAAGTTTCGATCGGCGAAGTGAATGCGTTGTTATTTAAAAAGGGGGTGACGGAATGGACGAGCAAAAAGCTTTTGAAGCGGTTAAAAAGGTTGTTGCGGAACAACTGGGCGTTTCTGAATCGGAAATTACCCGAGAATCTTCCTTTGTCAATGATTTAGGGGCCGACTCGCTCGACACGGTTGAGCTGGTCATGGCCCTGGAGGAAGCCTTCGGCATGGAGATCCCGGACGAAGACGCGGAAAAGATCAAGACTATCGGAGATACAATGAATTACGTGATGGCTCACGGAAAGAAGTAAAACAATGAACTTACCAGAATTGACCATTGGCAGATTTACGGCAAAGCTCCCGATAATTCAGGGAGGGATGGCTGTACGCATCTCCACCGGCGCGCTGGCCGGCGCGGTCGCCTCGACCGGGGCGATCGGCGTGATCGGCGCTTCTGGTATGGCTCTTGATGAACTTCGCAGAGAGATCCAAATTGCTCGAGCACGGGCGGCAGGCGGGATCGTTGCCGTCAACATCATGTTTGCCGCCCGTGAGTTTTGGGAATTGGTCCAAACTGCCATCAAAGAGAAAGTCGACCTGGTCATTACCGGAGCCGGCTTCTCGCGAGACATTTTCAAGGTCGGGCTCGACAACAATACGCCTATAGTTTCCATTGTTTCCACCGGCCGCCTGGCCGCCACCGCCGAAAAGCTTGGCGCGACCGCCATTGTGGTTGAAGGGGTCGAGGCCGGCGGACACCTTGGGACTGACCGTTCGATCTGGGAAATTCTGCCGGAAGTCCGGCAAGCGGTCAAGCTTCCGGTGATCGCCGCCGGCGGCATCATCAATGGGGCGGAAATGCTTAAATCTTTTAAGGCCGGGGCCAATGGGGTCCAAATGGCTACCCGCTTTGTCCTGTCCGAAGAGTGCAACGCCGCCCCGGCATTCAAGGAAGTTTATCAAAAAGCAACCAAAGACGACATCGTCAAGATCTCTTCGCCTGTTGGCATGCCGGGCCGGGCGATCAAAACCGCGCTGGTCGCCAAGATCCTCAGCAAGACGGCCCCAAAGCCGGTTGGCTGTGATTTTTGCCTGAAACACTGCTCTTATGAATATTGCATCATCCAGGCGCTTAAAAACGCGCAGGTTGGCGACGTCGACAACGGGGTGGTCTTTTCCGGCGAATATATCTGGAAGATCCCCGACCGGACCATTAAACCGGCCGCTAAGATCGTGGCCGAGATCGTTAAAGAGTTTAAAGAGGCGCAGCCTTGACCTCTTCAAGGGTCGTAGTTACCGGACTGGGGGTTGTCTCCCCCATCGGTATCGGCAGGGAGTTGTTCTGGCAAAACCTGATCGCCGGCAAGAATGGGATCGATAAGATCACCCGCTTTGACACTACCGGTTTTGATATTAAGATCGCCGCTGAAGTTAAAGACTTTGACCCGTCCCAGTATTTAGACAAAAAAGACGCCCGCCGTTTGGTTCGTTTTATCCAATTCGCCGTGGCCGCATCCAAGCTTGCGGTTGCTGACGCCGGCCTTATTATTTCCCCGGAAAACGCCAACGACATTGGCGTGATCATTGGCTCCGGGATTGGCGGCTTGGACTTTCTTGAAGAAGCGGCCCGAACGCTTCATGAAAAAGGGCCAAGCCGGATCTCTCCTTTCACTGTCCCCTTTATGATCGCCGACATGGCAGCCGGCTACAGCTCTATTGTCTTGGGGGCAAAGGGACCAAACTCCTGCGTTGTTACCGCCTGCGCTTCCGGGACCAACAGCATAGGTGAAGCCTACAAATGCATCGAGCGGGGAGCGGCCAAGGCGATGCTCGCCGGCGGGAGCGAAGCCTCGATCACCCCACTTGGCCTGGCCAGTTTTACCGCCGCGGGAGCGCTTTGCCCGCGCAATGATGAACCGCAAAAAGCGAGCCGTCCTTTCGACAAAGAACGGAGCGGGTTTGTTATGGGAGAAGGGTCCGGCGTGGTTGTTTTGGAGTCTCTTGAAAACGCTCAAGCGCGCGGCGCCAAGATCTATGCCGAGGTCATCGGTTACGGCATGAGCGGCGACGCCAACCATATCACCGCCCCCGCACCGGGCGGGGAGGGGGCTGCCAGGGCGATCATGGCCGCGCTCAAGGACGCGAATATTCACCCTGATCAAATCGATTATATTAACGCCCACGGGACCTCCACTGAACTGAACGATAAATACGAAACCATGGCGATCAAGACCGCATTTGGCAAGCATGCCATGAAACTGGCGATCAGTTCGAACAAATCGATGATCGGCCATTTGCTTGGCGCTTCCGGCGCGGTCGAATTTGTTGCCACGGTCCTTTCAACGCAGAACGATTTGGCGCCACCCACTGTTAATTATGAAAACCCTGATCCCGATTGCGACCTTGATTATGTCCCTAATCAGGCAAGAAAAATGACCATTAATACCGCCCTTTCCGAATCCTTCGGGTTTGGCGGCCATAACGCGACCCTGATCGTTAAAAAGTTCGTTCCCTAAAAAAACACATTTGATGTTAAAAGCTAAAGCCACAACTAGGGCTCTGATCGTGCTGTCGGCGGCGCTGTGGTTTACTATGGCCCCGGCCTGGGCGCAGTCTGAAACCTACCCGCAGATAGATATTTCCGGATATAAAAAATACGAGACCAAGAACGTCTCTGTCTCTCCGGACAAGCAGTACTTTAACGCCCTCTCCCAGTTAGGAGGTTTCTATCCAACCTACAGCGGGGGTCCCTGGCAGGAACGCCTGCAGTTGCGGATCCTTGGCCAGCTCTCTCAAGACCTCTCCGTTAGCTACGACCTGGAGCAGCAGCCGGAATCTCCCGAACGTTTTGATGTTAAGGTTAAATACTACAATACCGAGCTTTCTTTTGGCGATATTAATGCCTCTTTCTCCGGCAACGAGTTTGTTTCAGCCTCAAAAACCTTGAACGGGGTCATGCTAACCTCAAAAGACACCTGGTACGATGTTACCGTCGTCCCTTCCGCAAAATTGAAAAGCCAAACCCAGGCCCTGACCTCGCAAAAAGGGAATAACACCCCCGGCCCGTACAATTTGGGGCATGGGGGGATCGTCGAGGGATCCGAAGTCGTCCTTTTAAACAACAATGTAATGGTCCGCAACGCCGATTACACTATCGATTATTTTGAAGGTAAAATTACTTTTACCCGCCAGCTGAGCCAGACCGATGAGTTCAAATACAGCTATGAGTACACCAATATAATTGATATGTTTTTCCCTTCCCTTTCCCGCCGTGATTTCTTTGGCTGGCAATCCCGCTTTACCGTTGATCCGGAAAAGATCGGCAAACCTGAGCCAAAGCCGGAACCTCTGGTCACCTCGGTCAGGGAAACCTTTCCAACGATCGGTTCGTTGGACGCCTATGTACAGGAAAACGAGGCCTCAGGCCAGTATCGTTTGAACAATTTTCCGCTTATAAAATTCAGCGAGACCCTGACCTTTATGGGGACCAAGCTGATCAAGAACGAAGATTATATCGTTCGCTACGATTCCGGTGAGATCAAGCTTTTAACCAGGTTTCTTCCCTCAACCGAGGAGGCGCTGACCGTTGAATACCGATATTATCAAACCTCCATCGAGAGCGAATCGATCCCCGGAATCGGCAGCCGCGGCCCTTATAATACCCGCTATCCCGAGATCGTCCCGGAAAGTGAACGGGTCGTAGTTGACGGCAAATTGTTTGTCCGCGACCTTGATTATACGATCAGCTATAAAACCGGCCAGATATTGTTCGGCATGGTCGTTGGCCCGACCTCAACTATTTTCATTTCCTACAAACACAATATTATTGCCGTTCTGCAAGAAGCCCCATCCCAGTTCCCTAAGGAAATGAAGGTCGGGGTTACTTATTTGAAAGAGAGCGCGAAAAAAGGGGGAGGGGCCCCAACCGCAACCGCGATCGACCAATTCAGCGGACAGGACATCATCAACAAAGGAGGGGTTGCCTATTTGACCAGCCGCCCGATCCCCCCTACATCTGAAGCAACGATCACGGTCCGGGTCCAGCGGGGGGGGGTCAGCCGCGCGATGAGCTGGGAAACCGAATATGTCGTACCAACAACCTCTGTTGATCCGGCAACCGGATACGCCGTAACCAGCCCCAGCGTCAAGCTTGCTTATATTAACGACCGGACCGACCTGACCGACGGCTACGGGACAGGAACGATCGCTTTTGTCAACAACAGCATTTTGGCTTCCGACGAGGTAACCGTCGCCTATACCTATAAAAAAGGGATCGTCGGCAAATATTCCGGGGTCGGCAACGGCTCCCAGGGGCCATATTATTTAAGGAACGTTAAAGATATTGTCCCCGGGTCGGAAACGATCCAGGTCTGGGAACAGGGCTCCTCAACCGTTACCACGTACGTCCGTAACTCCAGCTTTGAATCTAACGCCGGCGATGCCGGCTATTTCTTTAACTATAACAAGGACAACTCCTCGATCACCTTTAACAAATTCCTGTCGCCAACCACCAACTTCCAATTGATCTATCAATACGTCCCCCCCTCAACCGACACCAACGAGGACATTTCCATGTCGGCGCTGGGTGTTGATGGAAGCTTTAAAATTGGCGATGTTTTCCATATCGACTCCTCCTGGGCCAAGAGCGAGTCGGACCAGGTGATCATTGGCGACACCAGCATCGAAAGCTTCCGGGGGAACGGCACTAAAAACTACGTTGTCACCTCCCCTGGAAATATTATTGACGGCAGTGACAGGGTTTACGTCAACAATCTTTTACTGAACAAAGAGGCCGATTATTTTATCAGTAGCCCTGACAAACGGACCATTAATCTTTCTTTCTACTATATAACCCCATCTTCGGCCGATGCCATTGTCGTTGAATATATGTATCAGGACCCGGCCGGGTCATCCAGTGTCGCCGGCGTAAAATCGGACACTGCTTTCCGCCTGGGCGCGGGAACGTCTCTTTTTGATAATAAATTGGCCATTAGCGGTTCAACCAGAAAGGTCGGCTTTGATTTTTCTCCGCTTGGCTCAGCCGCCTCCGGCGCCGGCTCGGAATCTGAAGAATACAGTCTGAGCCTTACCCCGGGCTTCCATTCGCTGAGCACCTCCTACTCGTATAAATACAACCAAAGCCCGATCGGTGTTTCCCATGAAAAATTCTCAAGGAGCTGGGACCATTCTGTTTCGACCAGTATCAATCCGAATGGTTTGGCCGCTATTGGGTTCAGTTACAGAAAGTTCACTTCCCTTGACGACCCGGCAACCCCCACCTCTCTGCATAACAGCGACAATGACCAGGATTCTTATTCCGCCAGCATCACCCCTCTCCCCTTCACCAAGGGTGAGCTTTCCGTCGCGACCAAGGGAGACGTCAGCTTCAGCCAGTCAAAGACCGATGTCGTCGACTTGACCGATCTAACAACTTCGATCTCCAGATCGTTCCATTATAATGTCAGCGGCAGTTTGACCAAGAACGCCTCTTTCAGCCTTGACCATCAGGAAAGCGAACCTATTACCCGGAACTCTCTGGAAGCGGAAACAGCCAAAACTAATATTCAGGACAATTCATATTCTCTGTCGCTCAATTTGATCGGCCTAAGCCTTGGCGCCTTCCAATCCTGGACCGCCCAAGCCTCCAGACAGGAACATTTTGAAAGAAAATACCTGCCTACGCCGGAAGCGCGGTCCGACACCCTGAACGAAACTTATCACATGGACCTGCAGCCGATCAGCTGGCTTTCCGGTTCGCTGGACCACAACCGCCAGGAACGTGTTTCTTATGTCGTCAACCAGGAAAACCCGCGGACCGAAAGGTCATCGGTCAGCGGCAAATATCTCCCCTTTGGCTGGCTGACTTTTGGCGGGAGCTATTCAAGGAGCGAAGCGATCCCTGAAACCGGGACCGCGTTCAAAACAATCGGCCGGACCAAAGCGGGGGATGCCAATTGGTCGGTCTTTACCTTCCGGGCGATCTCTCTCTCCTCCCGCTTTGCCCTTTCAGACGCGATCCAACGGGCCCCCTCCGGCAACGTACAGGTTAGCACTTACACCAAGTCTCTCTCCCAGGGACACACCCTTTCCCTAACCCCTATCCCGGTCCTGCCAATCAGTATTGGCTACAGCCGCGAGGACTACAAGAACAACAATGATGCGCCAACCTCTCCCGTCACCACCGAGACCAGGAATGACACTCTGTCAGCCTCGCTGACCTTTAACGCCATCCCAAAACTTAGCCTTAGCGCTGACTACAACCTAAAAAAGACCTACGACCTTATCGCCGGAAATACTTTAGATAAAACGGTGATCAACAGCAAAGCCAATTATCAGCTTTTTAGTTGGGGTTCACTGGTTTACGAGCTCTCCGATGAGTCAAACGGCGGAGAGGTCCAAAGCGGGGTTCTGCAATCCTTAAACATCAAAAAACGGACCCAATCACTGGGCATTAACATTAACATTCCCGTTGATAATCCGGTCATGTCCAACATTTCGCTCCTCGCCTCGCTAAAGAATGTTGAATACCACAACCTCTCAAACTCAAACGATGACTTTGCCGCCAGCCTCTTTTCATTCGAAGGAACGTTGAACTTTTAAAGCGGGTTTAATTGAGGATAATTACTTTGCCCCGGCCAACGACCTTACGGTCGGAAATTATTTGGTATAAATAAACCCCGGTCGGAACGTTTGCGCCAAAAAGATTTTTCCCGTCCCAAGCCGGGTTATTCACTCCCGCCTTGGCTCCGTTCTCACCGGCAAGGTAGCTCTTCTGCCAGATCATATTTCCCCCAAGTTCAAAAAGATTGACCGACGTATTGGCGTTCGCCTGCAATTGGTAATAAAAGGTCGTGCTGCTCCCATTGTTGCGGTCAAACGGGTTGGGGAGTGCAAAAGTAACGACTCCGGGGGCAAGAGAAGAAGAGACCTTGCTTATGTTAACCGTCAGCTCCGTTCTGGAAATATTCCCCGCCAAATCGGTCACGGTCAGCCTCAAAATATATGGGCCGCTCAACCCGGTCGTCTCCCAGGTTGCCAGGACATTGCGTGCTGACGTGTAAAATGTTCCCAGGGCCTGGTAATAGGCCGGCGCCGCTCCCTGGCCATATTCAATGACGTAGTTGTCCAGGTTTTCATCGGTTGCTCTTCCGGTTATAGTAATTGCCCCTTCGATCGACCCTCCGCTGGTCGGGTAAATGATTGCCGCATCAGGGGGCGTATTATCAACAATTACATTAACGCTGGTTTCTGATGAACCGCCTGTCGTTGCAACTGCTTTTAATTTCAGGGTTAGCGCCCCATTGATCCCGGCGGTGTCCCAATTGGCCAAGGTTCCATTATCAACCTCTAAGGCGCTATGCGCCACGATCACTTCCAAAGAGGACGCGCGGTAAGCCTCAATAGTATACCCGCCAAAATTCCAGCCGCTCGCCGTCCCGCTGATCTGGACCAATCCTTTAATGTAACTGCCACTGACTGGGACGGTTATCTCTGTAAGCAGCCCGATGGTCGCCTGGCTCAAGTTAAGCCGGCCGCTCCCCAGCAAGCCTTTATAGGCCGGCTCTTGCAACGCATCAATAGGATCAGCTGTTTTCTTCAGCCTGTCCATGATCTGCGCATTGGTCAATGTAGGTTCGGCCGCCTTTAACAATGATACCGCTCCGGCAACAAAAGGAGCGGCCAAAGAGGTCCCGTTCCAACCGGCGCTGTATGTCCCATCCATATTCATGCTAAAGATGTTTGTTCCCGGCGCGGCAATATCTACCCAGGATCCGTAATTTGACGCCTGGGTCCTAAAGGTCTGCTCGTCGAGCCCTGACCAGACAGATCTTTTGTCGTCGGTCCCGGTTGCCGATACCGCCAATACCGTTGGATAATATGCCGGATAAGTATTCCAGTCAACGCTCCCATTCCCGGCGGCGGCAACAACAACGATCCCCTGGTTGTAAGCGTCCAGGCAGCGGTCTCTCATGTTTGCCGGGTTTTCCTCAACATACATATCCGGCCCTTCGTTATATTGGCCAAGGCTCAGGTTCACGGCAACAATGTTCACTCCGGATGATTTTAGGGCCGCCAGATAAGCCAGCCCCGCGCTGATCGTCGCCGGATCCCCAACTCCGTCCCGGTTAAGAACTTTGATCGGCAGGATCGTGACTTGCCAATCCACGCCCGCAACCCCTTTGCTGTTATTTGAGATCGCGCCGATCACTCCGGAAATAGCGGTGCCGTGGCCATTATCATCTCTTGGGTCATTATCCCCGTTGTACAAATCCTTGGCATGAGCCAGGTCAACTTTCCCGGCAATATCCTCATGGCTATAATTTAACCCGGTGTCCATAACCGCTACGATATTTGTGCTCGCCCCGGTCGTCCTGTCCCAGGCGTTTGGCGCCATTATCTTGGTCAGTCCCCACTCCTGCGCAAAGTAAGTATCGTTTGGGATTATCTGAAAGGCCCGGACCACCCCGTTTGCCTGGGCAGCAACAACATTCTGGTCCTTTTCAAATTCATTTATTATTGCTGATTGGCTTTCCGAGGTGGGAAAGAAAAGGATATAATCATTCTCAAGATGGGCCCAGTCAGGGCGGATCTTTAGCGCTTCGCTATAAATTTGCTTGTAGCGATAAATCCCATGTTTTTCGTTCAGAGCCCTGATCGAAGCGGCGCCGATCATTGCCGAAGAAATAACCCCAACCGGACTCTTCGAAGAAAAAGCGCCTGGTTTAAATTTTACAACAACCTGCCCCGGGGTGATCTCGGCCATTACGCTCGCGGCCAAAAAGAGCAGTAAAAATATCGCTATGGCTGTCCTGCGCATCGCCTTGAGTATAACATATAATTACAGTATAATAAAATACTATGAATAAGCTTGAAAAACGAGGAAAAAGCGTTCTTCCTCCCGTCCTGGCAAAGTATTTTGCTGACTTTGCGGTCTCAAAAGGAAAAGGGAGCTACGTTTATGATGAACGGGGAAAAAAGACCCTTGATTTTGCGACCGGGATCGCCTGCAATATTATTGGGCATTGCCCTCCCAGTGTCGTTTCCGCCGCAAAAAAGCAGCTCGACCAGCTGATCCACGCCTGCATTGGCGTCGCTCTTTATGAGCCATATATTCAGCTTGGAGAAGAATTGCAAAAGATCGTCCCGATAAAAAAAGCTCAATCTTTCTTTTGCCAAAGCGGGGCCGAAGCGGTTGAAGCCGCGATAAAGCTGGCCAAGTATGCCGCCAAAAAGCCCGGGATCATTGCCTTCCAGGGAGGTTTCCATGGCCGGACGCTTGGGGCACTGTCCGTCACCAGCTCGAAAATGAAATACCGGGAGGGCTACGAACCTCTCCTTCCCGAGGTCTATATCTCTCCTTTCGACCTATTATTGGTCGAGGGGCTGCTCAAGGAAAATGATTGGAAGATCGGCAGCGTTATTATTGAGCCGATCCTTGGCGAAGGGGGCTACCTCCCTCTCCCTTCCGGGTTTCTCCGGGGAGTGCGCGCGCTTTGTGATAAATACAACACATTATTAATTGTCGACGAGGTCCAGACCGGCATGGGCCATACCGGCAAATGGTTTGCCTGCGAGCACGAGGGGGTTGTCCCTGATATTATGGTCCTGGCCAAGGGACTGGCGTCCGGACTCCCGCTTGGCGCCTGCATCGCCAGCCGGGAACTAATGGCCAAGTGGCCGGCCGGCGCGCATGGGAGCACCTTTGGCGGCAATCCGGTCTGCTGCGCCGCCGCCATTGCTACTATTGGAACGATAAAAAAAGAAAAGCTGCTTTCTAATACGGTCAAGCTTGGTCAATACCTGATGAAAAGCCTGACCAGTCTGCAAGCTTCATTCCCGGCCATCAAAGAGGTCCGCGGCCAGGGGCTGCTAATTGGTGTCGACCTTGGGAACAATACCCAGGCAAGAAAGGTCCTGGACTACTGTCTGGACCATGGTTTACTACTGATCTCGACCGGTCGGGACGGGACGGTCATTCGCTTTATCCCGCCGTTGAACGTTTCAAAGAAAGAGATCGATCTGGCGCTCAAGATCTTTTCGGCGGCCCTGCGCAATGTTTAATTACCATTCGTTAGACGACGTTATCCAACTGGCTGAGCAACGCGGCGAACCCCCTTTTCTCCTGGTCCTTGACGGGATCGAGGATCCCCACAACTTTGGCGCTATCCTGCGCACCGCCGAAGCGGCTGGAGTTCACGCCGTCATTATCCGTAAGGCGCGGCAGGTCCCGGTCACTCATACCGTCGTTAAAACCTCTACCGGAGCGGCCGAAGTCGTTCCCGTCGTTCGCGTCCCCAACATTGCCGAAGCTGTCCGCCAGCTTCAGGACGAGCTGATTCCGGTTTTTGCTGTTGAAATAGACGGAAAGGCATTATATAATACCCGTGACTACAGCGGGCCGGTTGCTTTTGTCATCGGCAGCGAAGGGAACGGGGTTTCCCGGTTGGTCAAAGAGCGCTGCTCAGAAGTTGTCCGGCTCCCTATGCGAGGAAGAATTAATTCCCTCAACGCGTCGGTCGCCACAGGCATTGTCCTGTACGAAGTTCTTCGGCAACGAGGAGGTGAATAGAAAATGGCAGAAAAAGTAATGAAATGCGGCATTAAGAAAGAGAAGGGATACCTCTATTTTATCGACAAGAATGGTGATATCTCTCGCGCCAAAATGGCTCGCGGCAGAAAGAAAAGCAAAAAACGAAGATAGGCTTTTCTTGTTCTTTTTTGAACACATTAAAGAGAGCCAGCCCGCCAGGCAAATCGCTTCAGCGGGCTGCTCTCTTAAAATTTGTGTCCCCACAAATAAATCCGCTGCGGCGGACGGTTTCTTGAAAAAATATATTTGACATTTTTCATTGGTCATTTGATAATTACGTACGACAGCAAGTGGAGAGGTAGCGAAGTGGTCAAACGCATCTGACTGTAAATCAGACGGCTAACGCCTTCGAAGGTTCAAATCCTTCCCTCTCCATTTTTTTATGCAATAAAAAAATGGTCTTTTGGACGACGCAGGAGGACAAAAGGCGTCCGCCCCAAGCGGACGCAGGGAAGGTTTGAAAGGCATTTTTCGCCGAGCTGGCGAGGAAGAGTGAGCGACACCCCCGGCCCTAGCCGGGGTGAGCGAACGAAGAAAAATGCCATGTCCCGGAGCCCCCGGTCCCAACCGGGGCGGAGGACAAGTCCCTATCAACAGATGCAGAAGTGAGGATGCCAGAGGATAGTCCGCCGCAGGCGGGCTTCCCTCTCCAACACTTAATTTTTAAGGCATTGACGATAAATAGTCAGTGCCTTTTCTTTTCTTTGGTGTTTTTCCCGAGGCCCCTCAAATTGATTTGCTAAAAGCAACCAGGCAAATCATGAATGGCCAGCAGAGCAAGCGTTGACTATAATAATACAAGGCGGTAAACTTCGACCATTGTATGAGCCTTAAAAAGAAGGTCCTGACAACTTTCGCACTTATTGCTTTAGTTCTTGTTTCTGGCTGTAGCAACCCGATATCCATTAACAAGTTTGTCCCTATTGATGATGGGGCTTATTCCATTGGAATCGATAAAACCGAGGATGTTCAAGCCGCTTTTATTAAAAATGATTCTTTTCTGCTGGAAGTTGCCTTAGTAGAAATTGAAGATGTCGTGGTATTGAAGCTATCTTACACGAATTATTCAAAACAACCTGTTTCTATCTATTTGAATGATTTTTTTATAAAGGACGACAAGCTGTTTGTCCAAGACAGGATTTCAGTGGATTATTTGCTTTCAAGATATGGGAGCAAATACAAAAACATAGCGAGCCGAGACATCCCATCACCCAACAGGCAAGTTGTTATTTAAGGGGGGACGACTGTTTCGGTAAACAAGCATAATAGCGCCACTAAATCAAATTATTCGGCCACAGAGCAAAACGAACCAATCTCCGCTTTGGCCTCAGGCATTTCAAAAGGGATTCAAACAAGCCAACTGAACTACATCGAAAAACTAGCCGATAAATACCTGAAATATTCTTTGCCTGACGAAATAGCCATAGACCCAGAGACCGCAATTTTAGGCTATGTTTATTTTCAAAAGAAGACTGACAATTATCCATATCATTTAAGGCTATCCGTAGGGGGACAAACATACCTTTTTAAATTTAAAATAGATAAAGCCAGTGGCACGACAACACAAGATAAAGAACTTAAAAAGTATTTCGAAAATCAATGATCCGCATCTCCACTATGAACGATCGGCCACCATTTGATTTACTGGAGCCTACGACTGAATACTACGGCTTCAATCCTCTTTCAGTCTTGCTCGGAAACCGCGAAGTTTATTCGCAGGTTTCCGAGTGGCATCGTCACGAAACCGTCTCTCCTATTGAACGCAGAGTAACAAATCCTATGCGCAGGCGAACAGCCAGTGCCCCTCTAAGGCCGAGACTGATAATGGTCGTATGACAAATTATATTAAATATGCAGTTATTTATAAAACAAGTTTAGTTCGAAATCCCCCAATTAAAATCATATCTGATCAAGTGGTTTTTGAGGTGTTTCGGGGTAAAAGATCTTTTGATACGCCCAGGCAAGTTTCATCTATTCTACCAGAAAAAGAAGATTCCCTCATTGCTAAAAACAGCCCATTAACCCTTGAAGAAGGCCAAACCTACATCCAAATCACAGCAAGAACCAAAGAGGTCGACCCGTTTTTGGCAAAATCTGTATGTGAGAATGAGGTTGACATGGTCCTTGCTATGGTTTCCATCGTTATTAATTCGGACATTTTTGCCGAACTTGTTTATCGGGGATGGATACTCAACGAAAACAGAGCAATTCTTGAGTCTTGGGTAAGAGTTTCTAAGGCTATATCCATTGAGAACTCTTTTTTATCAGAACAATTGGCCACCGCAAGAAAAAAACATCGTCAAAATAATGATCTTTTTGAAAGATTTAAATTAATGTCTAGATTTTATGCAAAAGCCTGCCCCTTAAAACCAAGCGAAGAAAAATTTCTTTTGCTATGGACTATAGTTGAAATATTTCCAATGAAAGACACATCAAATATAGAGGCTTTAATTATTTTTCTCGCAAAACTTACAGGAAAATCAGTCATGGAAACAAAAGAAAAATTAGCCATTGGGAAGCTTTACGGCACAAGATGTGACCTGGTCCATAACGGCAAATTAAATATTGAATTAAAAACAATGTGGGAAACCTTTGAAAGGCTTGAACAAATAATTATCACAGTACTAAGAGAAATGAATGGAATAAATTATAATGGCTCATTAGATAAGTATTTAAATTAGAAAGAGGGGCTGGCCCTTCCCCCTTCTGCTATAATCACATTTATGACAAAAATCATTCTTGCCTCCGCTTCGCCGCGCCGCAAGGAGCTGCTAAAAAAGATCGTCCCGGATTTTGAGGTGACCATTAGCTTGGTGGACGAAGCCTCCGTTGTTGGAAATTCCCCCGAAGAGTTCGCCGAAAAGGCGGCTATCGCAAAGGCCAGGACGGTCGCGAAAAAAGAAAAAGGGGCGCTCATCCTCGGCGCAGATACGATCGTCGTGCTTGGCGACCGGGTCCTCGGCAAACCAAAAGATCAGGCCGAAGCGACCTTGATGCTGCAAAGCCTTTCCGGCCGGAGCCACCGAGTTATAACCGGTTTCGCGGTTATTGACTCGGACTCAATGGCTTGCAGCTCTGGGTACGAAACAACCATCGTTAGAATGAAGCCGGTCGCCGACATACTGATCGCCGACTATGTCGCCACCGGCCGGCCGCTCGATAAAGCCGGCGCCTATGGGATCCAGGAATTAGAAGAAGGGTTCATCGAAAAAGTTGACGGAGACTATGACAATGTTGTTGGTCTGCCTATCGCCAGGCTGGCGGTCATATTTAAAGAAATGGGGGCACTACTATGAAACAAAGCAAAGCGATCTGGAAACCAGGGACAATGCTTTATCCCGCACCGGCCGTTTTAGTCTCCTGCGGGGACAAAAAGGAAAATTATAATATCATTACTATCGCCTGGACCGGGACCGTTTGCAGCGATCCGGCTATGGCCTTTATTTCAATCCGGCCGTCACGCCACTCATACCAGATCATAAAAAGGACGGGCGAGTTTGTTATAAACCTGGCGACAAAAAAACTGGCGTTTGCCACCGATTTCTGCGGAGTAAAGTCCGGAAGAGAAACCAATAAACTCTTTCACCTTAAGCTAACCGCGGAAAAGGCCGAACAGGTCAAGGCCCCTTTGATCGCCGAAAGCCCGGTCAACCTCGAATGCCGGGTCACCGACATCCGTCATCTTGGCTCTCACGACATGTTCCTGGCCAAGGTTTTAGCGGTCCACGCTGACAATAAATTGATAGACAAAAAAGGCGCGCTCAACCTGCAGTCAGCCGACCTGATCTGCTACTCTCACGGACATTATTATGTGTTGGGAAAACAGCTGGGGAAGTTTGGCTTTTCCGTTAAAAAGCGTCCGCGCGCCTGAGCTCGTCTTTCGCGACAAAAACATTCTGCTTTATCTGCTCTATCTTAGGCGCTTTTTCGGCTTCTTTTTGTATATCAACCGTAGAAGTCTTGCCGGTCGCGTACCTGTCGTATCTTAGGGCACTCCATGTCGCCAGGGCAGCCGCCTGGAATTTTCTCTTCACTTCAGCCAGATATTCCGGTGAATTGATCTTTGCCAGCCAGGCCGCTTCTTCTTTTTTAACGTCTTCTACCGAAACCGCGGTGATCGTATCCAAAGCATAGCGGAGGTTTCTGACGTAATGATCGTATGGCGGGACCCCCTTATATACATAAACCAGGTCCCAGATGTCTTTTGTCTGCCGGTATTTCCTGTAATAATGCCTGGTCCCGATCAGCTTGCTGGTTTGGTAAATATTGTCGAAGATTGATTCAAAGGCGGTATCGCCATTGCGGTGGCCGGTTAAATTTTTTCTGGTGGCTGGAAATCGCTTGCCGTAGGTGCTTTCCGCTCCAGCGATCGCGACATACAATCGATAATCGATCCCAAACTTGTCCGCGCAATAGACGATCTCCTGTTCATGCCCGCGCAATGGGCTAAACTCATAACGGTCAAGAAAGCGCTTAAGCTTGACCGCTCGCAGGTCCCTGGCTTCGGCCGCGCCACTTAAAAGAATAAGGATCATCAATAAAGCGGCTATTTTAAATAGTTTCATTAAATCAATATCGAACAATATATGGGGCAATTTCACTAAACCGCTTATGATTCAAGCCATTCCAAGGAGGGGCCCCAGACCGCTTCTGGCGAGTTAAGCCCTATAACCAGGTCGTTGTGTCCGGCCTCCTTAACTTCGACCAGATTGCGCCGGTTAGCTGGCGAGACCACTTCGTGCGCCAGCATGACGCTGTTAGGAACAGCTAACTGGTCGAGCTGGCCATAAAAGAAAAGAGTCCTAACTCCCAACCCTTTTATCCGCCGCATTTCTTCCAGGTAATTAACTTCTCCGCCAAGAGAGGAAAACCCGTTTCGGACAAACTGGCTGAAAGACTTTTCCTGGCCGGCCGGGATCGGTTCAACTATCTTGCTGAAAAAGGATTCCAGGGCACCGTCGGAAACGTTCCCCGGGTTGTACAGAAAGCCGACCAACGGGTCGAGCCTTAACAGCTTCTTTGGCGCGTACTTAAGCATGCCGCTTAATAAAACAAACCTCTCTGATATTCTCGCGCCAACGGTTCGGTCCTTTATACCTAGCGTGCTGGAAATGCGGTTGGCATGGGAGATCAGCTTTGGCAGCCTGGTGGAAAAAGAGACCGGACTGCCGATCGTAATTAATTTGTCTATCCTTTTGTCCGCCTGGCAGGCAAGATAGGCATAAGCAAGCATTCCTCCCATGCTGAAGCCGATCCAGGCCACCTCTTCCCGGCCGGAGTTTTGGCAAACCAGGTCGAGGACCATCGGCATTTCATCGCTCATTAGCTGGTCGAAACCCAAAGAGGACGGGACCCGGCATCCCTTTACATCATAGCGCTGGCTCTCCTGGCAAAAGCGGGAAACATAGCGCTCCATGATCCTTTGCGACGAACTGTAGTGCCAAAGATAAACCTGGTATCCGGCACTGGCCAGCAGATTGGCAAAAGATGTCGCGTGGTCAAAGGTCAGGCATTCTCCATCGCTTGTCACCCTGAAGAGATTGCCATTGCAGGCAATCCCCGGCGCAAGGATAACCGCCCCTTTTTCTGGTATCCAGCCGGCCGCGGATGAGACCTTTTTCACGAACACTTCACGCCCGTTCCGTCTTAAAAAAAGGTCCTCGCCATGCAGGTAATATGGGGAAGAAAGCCTTCGGTTATCCTTGGGGCGCGCCTTTCCGACTGTCATGCTCATATAATATTTTCGCGCAAATTATTCTTGAATTTCATAATTATTCCCGGCACAATTACTCCCTTTACATGGCTTGTTTTTCGGCCTATACTTTCTCAGGTTATTACAGGAGGAAGTCATGGATATAAAAACGAACCAGTCAACGTTTGAGCGTTTCATCAGGATCTTTGTGGGCGGCTTGCTGCTGCTTCTTGCTACCTATCTGCCTCTCCATGTTTTTTTCGTCTGGTTGCTGTTGATTGTTGGGGTTGTTTTGATGTTGACCGGGCTCTCCGGATACTGCCCGATTATAGCCTTGATCCAAAAATTGGCCAAGTAATCAGAGGGGCAGGCTTATGAAGAAAGCCATTAAATGGTTTGCTATTTTTCTGGGCGGCCTGTTAATTTTACTGATCATTGGAACCGTTGCTCTCCCGTTCGTCTTCCCGCTCGAAAAGATCAAAGATTTTGCCGCTCAAAAAATATCGGAATCCATTCACCGGGAAGTAAAGATCAGCTCGGTAGCCTTTGACCTTTTCTCCGGTATTCGTCTCAAAGGGCTGACGATCAGCGATCGCCCCGGTTTTTCAGGCCGATCATTTGTCGCCGCCGAGTCGATCGACCTCCGTTACGCGTTTTGGCCTCTCTTCTCCCGGCATTTTGTCGTCAAGGAATTACGACTGGTTAAGCCGGTAGTTTTTATTGTAAAGTCAGCTGGGGGCCAGTTCAACTTTTCCGATCTCACCCAGGGGAGCGGCGGGCAAAAACGCCCCTCTTCAGCAAAGATGCCGGCCAAGCCTCCTTTTGATCTTTTTATGACCAGTTTTTCCATCACCGGAGGACAAGTCGTTTATCTCGACCAGGCAACAAAGAGCCGAAACGAGCTTAAGTCTTTTAACCTGAAAATATCCGGTTTTGAACTGGCCCTGGTCCGCCCGATCGAGCTTCAGGCTTCGGCAACCGTAGTTTACAACGGAAAGGAGATCCCGTTGGAGCTTGGCGCCAAAGTGGGGATCAACTTGCCAAAAGAGACGATCGTTGTTTCTAGCCTGGCCATATCGGTCGCCAATGAGTCATTGACCGGATCTGCCGCCGTTTCTTCCTGGAAGCTGGCTCCACACCTTGAGGTGGCCCTCCTTTCCAATGGTATCGAGATCGACCCGCTTTTAGCCCTTGTTGCCGGACCGGCAACCGCTCCAAAGAAAAAAGCCTCGCCCGGCATGTTAACAGCCTCGGTCAATCAAGCGGCAAGATCGATCCCGGCCAATGTCAGCCTTAAAGGGACCATTGCCGCCAGCAACATCAGATTTCAAGGATTTAAGATCGACAAGATCAACGCTGCGCTCGGCTTGAAGCAAAAAGTTGCCTCTCTCGACCTGAAAGAGCTCGCGGTTTATAATGGGTCATTGTCAGGAAGGGGGACCGTAAACCTTAATGTCCCCGGGCTTTCTTACTCGGTCTCCAGCCTCAAACTTTCCGGTTTCGACTCAACCCGGTTTATTAACGATCTGGCTGTCGGCATGCTCGCCTCTCTCCCCGATAGCCGGGATTTAGTTGACAAGGTTTACGGAAAGCTTGATCTCGATCTTTCTCTTTCCGGTGCCGGGGTTGAGGCGCCCGCGTTGTTAAACAATTTGACCGCGAACGGCTCCTTCTCTTTAAATAATGGAGCCCTTAAGCGGCTAAAAACGATCGACGCGATCGCCGAAAAGATCGGGGCCTCGTCCCTCAAGCAGGATCTTTCTCTTCAAAGTTTGTCAGCTGACTTTTCCCTCAACAAAATGGTCGTTAGGCTGAAGGACCTTAACCTGCGAGACAACGATCTGAACATTAAGTTCAATGGAGGCGCTGATCTGGCGCGTCAGGTTTTTGTCGAGGGGAATCGCCTGGTCCTGCGGGCCTCGCCAAGCGCGACCAGGGAACTTTCCCGGGAATATAATCTTCTGCGCGACAAGGATAACTGGCTCGAGCTAACCCTTGAACTAAAAGGGAGCCTGAAAAAACCCATCCCTTTCCCGATTCTTGACAAACCAATTGAAGCAGTGGTCGGCAAAGTTAAATTGAAGGTCGAGGCAAAAAAAGTTGAACTGGAAAATAAAGCCAAAGAAGAAGCGACTCGGCTCGGGGCAGAGGCCAAGGCAAAAGCTGAAGAAGAAAAAAAGCGCCTGGCCGAAGAAGCCAAAAACCAGCTGAAAAACCTCTTTAATCAATAGCGCTCTCTCCTAATTTTACGCAAGTTTCCCTTCTAATATAACGATATATATGTAGAGAGGTAGCCACATGAAATATGCCGTTATTATAGCGATTTTAGCCGTTCTATTAATGCCCGCCCTGGCGGCTGAAAAGAACATGGAAATTCCCGTTAAAGAGCTCTATACCGCCCCTTCAGAAGACTCAAATTTGGTCTACTCGATCCCGATCGAAGTTAAAATGCTCGATATGTCAGCTGACGGCAATTGGTATAAGGTTAAGATCTCGTATAGCCTTGGCCCTTTTAGCTATACCTATGTCGGCTGGACCAGGATCCCGGTCGGCGAAGTCATGGCTGAACGAGAACAAAAAGCGGCCGAAAGGATCGCGTTAACCAATAAAGACAAAGCCCCGGCAGAAAAATAACCATTTTTAGGTTGATTGCTTAATAAGCAACCAGTTAAACTGCCCGGGGTTTTTTCTTGCCTTCACTCTCCCCTGCTGTTATAATTTCCCCATCTTCATGAAGAAGGAGGATTGTCTTATGGTATCTAAGCTCATTAAAGCTTTAATAGGAATCATTTTAGTTTTGCTTGGCGCCTGGTTGGTTTATCTTTGGCAGGTTGACCTCCTCGCCCTGATCCGTGGCAGCCTTGGCCTTATCCTTGTCCTTTTCGGCCTGATCGCCTTTGCCCTAATAGCCGATTAACCATCTTTCCGAGCTTTTAAACAGGGTCGCCTTAGCCAGCGGCCCTGTTTGTGTTATAATCGTATAACATGTCAAACAAAGACGCTTTATTGTCCCTATTCAAAAAGATCTCCGCGGTAAAAACCGGGGACTTCACTCTTTCTTCCGGGAAAAAAAGCAACTTATATATTGATTGCCGGCGGGTCACGCTCCATCCTGAAGGGGCCCGCTTAATCGGCAAGATCATTCTCGAAAAGATCGGTAATTCAAAAATAGACGCGATCGGCGGCCTGACTCTGGGCGCGGACCCGATCACCTCGTCCGTGGTCATGCTCAGCGGGATCCCGGGATTTATTGTCCGAAAAAAAGAAAAGGAACACGGGACAAAACAAAAGATCGAAGGACACCTGCGGCCCGGCTGGAAGGTTGCGGTTGTTGAAGATGTTTCAACCAGCGGGGCCTCTGCGTTGCAGGCGATTGCCGCGGTTGAAGCGGCTGGCGCGACCGTTGTTAAGGTTATTTCGGTTGTCGACAGAGAAGAAGGGGCAACAGACTCCCTAAAAAATTATCCTTTTGATCCCATCCTTAAAAAGTCCGACTTTTTTTGATATAATTAACCTTTATGCCCGTGTAGCTCAGTTGGTAGAGCACGTCCTTGGTAAGGACGAGGTCACCGGTTCAATCCCGGTCGCGGGCTTTTTCGTTTGACATTGTCGGCCGATTTGGGTATAATTTCACGTAATATTGAGTCGATAAATAAATTCACGGAGGTAAGGTAACATGGCAAGAGAAAAGTTTGAGAGGAAAAAGCCCCATCTTAACGTAGGAACGATCGGTCACGTCGACCATGGAAAGACGACGCTAACGTCAGCCATCACCAGCGTCCTGGCTAATGCCGGCATGGCCAAGGCTAAAAAGTTTGACGAGATCGACTCCGCACCGGAGGAAAAAGCCCGCGGGATCACCATCGCGATCGCTCACGTCGAATATGAGACCGAAAAGCGCCATTACGCGCACATTGACTGCCCGGGACACGCCGATTACGTCAAAAACATGATCGTCGGCGCCGCTCAGATGGATGGCGCGATCCTGGTCGTTTCCGCGGCCGACGGCCCCATGCCCCAAACCCGAGAACACATTCTTCTGGCCCGTCAGGTTAACGTTCCAAAGATCATTGTTTTTCTGAACAAAGTTGACATGGTAGACGACCCCGAACTGATCGACCTAGTTGAGGTCGAAACCCGGGAATTGCTTACCAAATACAACTATCCTGGCAACGACATTCCCTTTATCCGCGGCTCTGCCTTGAAAGCCATGGAGAACTGCACCAAACCGAAAGACGCGCCAGAAGTTAAGCCTATCTGGGACCTGATGAACGCGCTTGACACTTACCTGCCGGATCCGGAGCGCCCGCTTGACCAGCCTTTCCTGATGTCAGTTGAAGACGTCTTTACCATTACGGGCCGCGGGACCGTCGGCACCGGCAGAATTGATCGCGGGCGGGTCAAGGTCGGGGAAGAAGTCGAGATCGTTGGTCTTGGCTCCCATAAAAAGACCGTCGTTACCGGAATTGAAATGTTCCGTAAACTGCTCGACGAAGGGATCGCCGGCGACAACGTGGGCCTTCTTTTGCGCGGCATTGAAAAGGAAGAGCTTCAGCGCGGAATGGTCCTGGCCAAGGCCGGGTCCATCAAGCCGCATAAAAAGTTCGAAGCCCAGGTTTACGTTTTGACCAAAGAAGAAGGAGGGCGGCATACCCCTTTCTTTAATGGTTATAAACCGCAGTTCTTTGTCCGCACCACCGACGTTACCGGAGAGATCAAACTGCCGGATAAAGTTGAAATGGTTATGCCTGGCGACAATATCACCATGACGGTTGAGCTGATCACCGACGTGGCGGTTGAAGACGGGATGCGCTTCGCGATCCGCGAAGGGGGCAGGACCGTCGGAGCAGGCGCGGTTACAAAAATTATTGCCTAATTGAAAAAGCTACTAGTTACCCTGGCGCTGCTAGCGGCTATTTCGGTAATCATTACCATTGTCCTTGTCTTTTATGATTACCTGCGCAGCACCGAGCTTTTTCCGTATCGGACTTTTATCGGCAGAGTAGATGTTTCCGGTCTTGATCAGATCCAGGCCTATGAAAAGCTTGAATCTTTAAGGGCCGATGATGTTTACTCTGCCGTTGTCACATTTGAGGCCGGTAAAATTCGCTACACCTTCCAACCTGGAGACCTGGGGATCTACATCAACCTAAAGAGCTCAGTTCAATCCGCGTTTACCCAGCTTCGCAAAAAAGGCTACGTTACCAGCCTTAAAGAACGCCTGGCTAAAGAATCGATGTACTTCCCTGTAATTGTCGGGGTGAACGATAAACAGCTGTTAGAGGTCATTACCGACCTGTACGCGAAAACCCTGTCGACAGCCAAAGACGCATCGATCATTCTTGATGAAAATACTGGCGGCTACCATATTGAAAGCGACGACCCCGGCCGGACCCTGCGCATCGTTGAGACGGTCAAGGAATTCCATTCGACCCTTGCTAAAGGAAGCTCCGTCTTCCCCTTGATCTTTAACTATGAAACACCAAAAATAACCGAAACAATGCTCCGGGCGCACCCCCCCGCCTTTCGTTTAGCCGCATATACTACGTATTATGGACGGCATGACTCCCCCAACCGGATCCATAATATCAAGCTTATCGCCTCCTGGCTTGATGGGACCATGCTCCTCCCTGGGGAGATTTTTACCCTTGGCGACAAGATTGGCGACTTTACCCCGGAGAGGGGATTTAAGGAAGCCTTTGTCATTTACAATGGGGAACTTGTTCCTATGCTCGGCGGAGGGACCTGCCAGATCGCCACAACCCTTTTCAACACTGCAACGCTGGCAGATCTTGAGGTCATACAAAGATCCAGCCATTCATTTTATTTTAATATCTATCCGCTGGGCCGGGACGCGGCAGTTTATCCTCCTGCCGTCGATCTAAAATTTAAAAACGACACCCCCTACCCTATCTTGATCAAAGCGCTGGCAACCAACAAACGCCTCTCCTTCAGAATTTACGGGACCCCAACCGGTAAAAAAGTCGATTTCTCTCCCGTTAAAGTCTTTTTGTTAAACCCTGGAGTTGGCTATCGGCCCGCTTCAGTTGCCGAGGTCCTGGCCGCGGACCGCCCTTTTCGGACAGAAATTGTCCGCCGGGTATATAATTCAAGCGGAATGATCATTAAAGAAGAAACGCTAAAAAGCTATTACAAGCTCTACGGAGAAAAAACCAATGTTCCTATCGCCAGGCCAGAGCCAAGATAAACAAACCACAATTGCCCGGCCATTTTCCCTTGAAGGGATCGGTATCCATTCGGGCCGCCCCTCCAGGATAACCGTTCGTCCGGCGGCTGCCTCTGCCGGGATCTTCTTTTCAAATAACGGTCAAACCGTTCAGGCGTTGATCGGCAACGTTTCCAAAACGGACAGAGGAACCACGCTCGGCAAGGTCGCCGTTGTTGAGCATTTCCTGGCCGCCGCCTATGTGCTTGGAGTTGACAATCTTGCCGTTGACATCGAAGGGGAAGAGCTCCCGATTCTTGATGGAAGCGCCCTCCCCTTCGTTATAGCGCTGGAAAATGCCGGGTTTGTGGCTTTAAATGAAGCCAAACAACCTCTCATTCTCTCAAAGCGCTTGGTCGTCTCAGCCGGAGAGGCCTCGATCGAAGCGCTTCCGTTCAATGGCTTTAAGATCGATTTCATGATAAAATTTAAATCCCTGGAAGAGCAGTCTTACAGTATTATTATTGACGGCAATTCTTTTAAAGAGGAGATCGCTCCCGCCAGAACCTTTGGTTTTGCCGAAGAATTCGATCAGTTGCTCGCGCGAGGGCTTGGTCAAGGCGCCTCGGCCGAAAATGCGTTGATCTTATCGAAAAATGGGACGCAAAACGTCCTTCGTTTTGATAATGAGCCGGTCCGACACAAAATCCTGGACCTGATCGGCGATCTGGCGCTATTAGGAAGGCCTATCAAGGGTTATTTCAAGGCAAACCGGGCAGGACATGCCCTTAACGCTCAACTGGTCCAGGCTATCCTGTCGGTTTAATACATAAGGAGGGACTCAATGGTTATTGATATCAAAGAAATAATGAACACTATTCCCCACCGTTTTCCTTTTCTCCTGATCGACAAGGTTCTTGAGCTTGAAGAAGGCAAGCGGGCAGTCGCCCTTAAAAATGTCACAATGAACGAGGCTCATTTTCAGGGCCACTTTCCCGGACACCCGGTTATGCCAGGAGTTTTGATCATCGAAGCGATCGCCCAGGTCGGGGTCGTCATGGCGCTCCGCTCGGCCGCCTCTGCCGGCAAGATCGTCTATTTCGCCGGGATCGACAATGTACGTTTTCGCAAACCGGTTGTCCCCGGCGACCAGCTGATCTTTGAAGTTGAAACTGTTTGGATCCGGGGCCCTCTGGGAAAAATGAAGGGGAGGGCGAAGGTTAACAATGAGATTGTGACCGAAGGGGAATTTATGTTCTCCCTGGTTGATACCGGCGAAGCAAAGGTCCACCCCACAGCTACCGTCCACCCAACCGCCCAGATCGCCAAGGGGGTCGACATCGGGCCATATTCGGTCATTGGGCCCAATGTCAAGATCGGGGAAAAGACCAAGGTTGGGGCTTATTGCTCAATTGCCGGCCAAACGACCATCGGCAGGGAAAATGTCCTTTATCAGGGAGTGACCATCGGCGTGCCGCCTCAAGACTTTAAATATAAGGGCGAAAACAATGAGGTAATTATCGGAGACAAAAATACGATCCGTGAATTCGTTACCATCCATCTTCCGTCCGGCGAAGGGGGGAAGACCATCATTGGCAACGATAACTTTATCATGGTCCATGCCCATATCCCCCACAATTGCCGGATCGGCAACCAGGTTGTTATTGGAGGCTATGTCGGACTGGCCGGCCACACCGAGATCGGCGATCAGGCAACGATCGGCGGCATGGCTGGGATCCACCAATTTGTCAGGGTCGGCCGGCTGGCAATGATCGGAGCCCAATCCAAGGTTACCCAGGACATCCCGCCGTTTATGCTGGTTGATGGTAGCCCGGCTCAGGTTCGCGGGATCAACTCTATCGGCCTGCAGCGCCGCGGCGTTCCTATCGACGCTACCTCAGAGATCAAGAAGGCTTTTAAATTGATCTACGAGTCTGGGAAGAACACGGCCGAAGCAGCCACAGAGATCAAAAAACGGCTCCGCCAGTTGCCGGAGATCAAACAGATCCTTGATTTTCTGGAAACCGAAAGCAAGCGCGGGATCAGCAAAAAAACAGCCATTGAGGAAGAGTCCGAAGATTTGCTCCTTCCTGATATTCCAGAACTCGGCATATGAATCACCACACCAAAAAGAATTTTTTGACTATGCTTCTGGTGTGGTGATGAAAATAATGGTGTCTGCCGGAGAGCTCTCCGGCGACCTGCATGGCTCGTTCCTTGTTAAAGAACTTCTTCGTCTTGACCCCAGCCTGTCTTTTTTTGGTATCGGATCTGAACGTCTGGCCGCATCGGGTGTAGATATCCGCTTCGACCTTAGCCGGCGCAGCAGCGTCGGAATTATTGAAGCTCTGCCCAATCTTTTTTCTCTCTTTCTCTCTTTTAAAAAAGCTAAAGCACTGATTCGTAAAGAGCGCCCCGATTTGGTTATCCTGATCGATTCCCAGGGTTTTAACCTCCCCCTGGCCGGATTCTGTAAAAAGATCGGGGTGAAAACCGTTTATTACATTGCTCCACAAGAATGGCTCTGGGGGAACGAGAAAGGGGTTAAGCATGTTTTATCCTCAGTCGATCTGGTGATCGCGATTTTTGAAACAGAATATGACAGGTTTCGGTCTTTTGGCAACAACGTTGTTTACTTTGGCCACCCATTGGTCGATATTGCTCATTCAACGGGGCCAAAGGCCGATCTTTTAAGTAAGCTCGGGCTGGCTGATCGTTCTGGGCCAATCGTTGCGATCTGTCCGGGGAGCCGGACACATGAACTTCGCGCTCTTCTTCCTGTTTTTTCTAGAACGGCCGGCTTATTAATGCGGTCTATCCCTGGCGTCAGCTTTATTCTCCCCCTCCCCTCTGCCAAGTTCCTATTCGAGATTGAGAAAGCTTTTGCCGGGCTGCCATGTAAATATTTAATTAATGACACCTATGATGCGCTCGCTGCATCTGACCTTGCCATTTGCGCATCCGGCACCATCAATCTTGAGGCGGCTCTTTTGTCGACGCCAAATATCATGGCGTACAAGCTCTCTCCTTTGACATTTTTTATTGGCAAATATTTGCTTAAGATCGATCAGAAGATAAAATACTTTAGTATGGTCAATATTTTGCTTGATAAGCCGGTCATCCCTGAGTTGATCATGTCGGGGCTTACCCCGGCTGATCTATCTCTTTCCTCTCTAGCCCTGCTCGATCATCCGCAAGCCAGGAAAGAAATGCTTGCTTCATTTTCTTTATTAAAAGAATCGCTGGGGTCTCCTGGTGTTATTTCCAGAATTGCCCGCTCGATCCTGGATCATTTCTCAAAATAGTATTTTTTCTTTTTCATATATTTTTTAATCATCACCCTTCAGTTTGTAGGCTTCAATCATCCCTTATTTTTGCCCGCCTTATGCCTATTACTATTTTCGGTCAATCCTTTCGCCAATAACATTATTGGTGGCGATAATGCATTTATCATATTCCCCTTTCTAGCTTGCTCCCTTTTGCATTTTACTTTTTATGCTATAATTCCAATATGTCGGTCAACTTCTTTGATATTACCAGACAAAACGAATCTCATCGCTCAGAGATCGACTCTGCAATTGCCGACGTTATTAACTCCGGTCGTTTTATTCTTGGCGAAAATGTTGCAAAGCTTGAACAGGAAGTAGCCGCTTATTCAAAAGCTTCTTTTGCCATTGGCCTGGCCTCCGGCACCGATGCTCTTCACCTCGCGCTTAGGGCTTGCGGAGTAAAAAAAGGGGACGAAATCATCACCTCCCCCTTTACCTTTGTCGCAACCGCCGAGGCGATCAGCTATATTGGGGCTGTTCCTGTATTTGTTGATATAGAGCCGAATACCTTTAATCTGTCGCCTAAGCTGATCGAGCAAAAGATCACTAAAAAGACCAAGGCTATCCTCCCCATCCACCTTTATGGCCAACCAGCCGATATGGTGACGATTATGGAAATGGCCAGACAATATAAATTGAAGGTGATCGAAGACAGCTGCCAATCAATTGGAGCAGAGTATGCCGGGAAGCCTGTTAACTCAACCAGCGATGCCGGCTGCCTCTCTTTTTTTCCAACCAAGAATCTCGGTTGCTTTGGCGACGGCGGGATGGTGCTTACCGGCAACCCTCAAGTTGCCGACGAGATCAGGGTTCTGCGGGGGCATGGGAGCCGTAAAACTTATTATTACGATCAAGTCGGCTATAACAGCCGGCTTGATGAATTACATGCGGCGGTGCTGCGCGTTAAATTTAAATATCTTGACCAGCTCACATCTTCTCGTCAAAAGAACGCGGATTACTATTTCAAACGATTAAAAAGCCTCTCAGGAATAACCCTTCCCTACGTTGATCCAAAGTCTAAGCATGTTTTCAATCAATTTACGGTTAAAATGCCAAAGAGAGACGCTTTATTGTCATATCTTAAAGAAAAAGGGGTTGGCGCAATGGTATATTATCCCCTCTCTCTTCACCTTCAGCCCGCCTTCTCCTCACTTGGCTATAAGCCCGGGTCTCTTCCCGAAAGTGAAAAGGCGCAAACAGAGGTCCTTTCTCTCCCAATTTTCCCTGAAATAAAGGAAAAAGAGCTTGATGAGGTTTGTTCCGCTATCGAGTCTTTCTTTAAACAATGATTAAGGGACGTGGTTTAACTTTTGGAGTTATCGGCGCAGGCTCGATGGGGCAAAACCATTTACGGATTGCCGCCGAGCTTAGCGGATTAAAGCTGATCGGTCTTTTTGACAAAGATCCTTCATTGGCGAACGATGTCGCCTCAAAATATGGTGTTTCGTCGTTTTCCGATTGCCATGAACTGCTGGCCAAAGTTGACGCGGTCAGCATTGTCACCCCAACTAAGACGCACCTAACTATTGCCAGTGACGTTCTTTCCAACAATAAACATGTCCTTCTTGAAAAGCCTTTTACCGGCCGTTCATCTGACGCCGAAGTCCTCTCCAGGCTTGCCAATGAAAAAGGGGTTGTGCTTAACGTCGGTTTCATCGAACGATTTAACCCTGCCTTCATTAAATTGCAAAAGCTGGTTAAAGGGGAAAAGATCATTGGCGTCGATATAAAAAGATTCAGCCCCTTTCCTTCAAGGATCAGCGATACCGACGTTATTTTTGACATGATGATCCATGACCTGGACCTGCTTAATGTATTAATTCCTTTTGAGATCGAAGAAGTTCGTGCGGAGGGGAATAAGGTCAAAAGCCGCTTTCTTGACCGTGTTTCGTCGACCATTGTTTACAAGTCAGGGGTCATTGCGCGGGTCAGTGGAGATAGGACAGCCGAAGATCGCACGCGAAAGATCTCGGTTACCACCGAAAAGCAGGTCGTTGAAGCCGATCTATTAAACAAGGTTATTTATCTGCGGGATTTTTCATCCCCCATTCCTTCTACTACCCCGGTTCCCCCTGTGGATCAACTCACCTCTGAGCTGACCGCATTTTTGGGCTCTATTAAAGGAATAAAGCGACCAGGCAATGACGCCCTGGCTGCAATTCGAGCTATTAAATTAGCGGAAGAGGTAAAAAACGCATGTTGATAAGCATTCTTTCGTTTCTTGTCGTCTTTACTATTATTGCCGTTGCGCATGAGCTTGGTCACTTCATTTGGGCAAAACGGGTCGGGATCAGGGTTCTGGAGTTTGGCATTGGCTTTGGCCCAAGGCTGTTTTCCGTCACCCGAAACGGCACCCTCTATTCATTGAATTCAATTCCAATTCTCGCTTTTGTCCGTTTAGCCGGGGAAAACAACACCGAGGAGGACAATGCGGTTCCAGCCAATGAAAAGATCCAAGCTAAGCCTCCAATCCAAAAGTTGAAGGCGGTCGTTGCTGGTCCAGGAATGAATATCGTTGTCGCTTTCTTCATTTTGACCCTTTATATAGCTTTCTTTGGCAACCCTATCGGGGCCTCTAATGAGATCGGAATGATCAACCGTAACTCTCCGGCTGAGCAAGCCGGGCTAAAAATTGGCGATAAGCTTCTTTCTATTAACGGGAAGCAATTCAAAAACATGGAAGAGGCGATTGACTATATCCATCGTAGCCCCGAAAAGCCCCTTAAGCTTTCCTTGCAAAGGGGGGATAAAAAGATTCTATTGACGGCAACTCCGAAGAAAAACCTCCGCCTGAAGGTTTCCCTTTTAGGCTTTTCACCTAAGCCATTATATGAAAAAGTTAATCCTTTTGTGGCAATTTTCCTTGCATTTCAACAAACCTATTTAATGGTCTTTTCTGTTCTTCTGGTGGTCTGGCAGCTTATTACCGGAGGGGTTTCGCTCTTTGACCTGGCTGGTCCGGTTGGCATCGCGCAAGTAACCGGAAAGTACGCCCAATCCGGCTTTGCTTCGCTTGTTTACTTTACTGCTTTTATTAGCGTTAATGTTGGGGTTTTAAATCTGCTCCCGCTTCCAGCTTTGGACGGTGGCAGGATCCTTTTCTATTTATGGGAATTAGCAACCAAACGACCTGTTGATGAAAAGCTTGAATATCGGGTCAATTCTATCGGGTTTATTCTTCTGTTGCTATTAATGGCCCTGGTCACTTTTAGCGATCTACTTCGACTATTTCGCGGTCAGTAACTCTGCCGCTTTCAGGGTGTTCTTTAAAAGCATAGCAATGGTCATGGGCCCTACTCCTCCGGGGACTGGAGTGATAAATCCGGCCCGCTCTTTTGCCATTTCATAATCAACATCCCCGATTAACTTGCCATTTTCCCTATTAATGCCAACATCAATGACTATCCCCCCTTCTTTCACCATCTCCCCCTTGATCACCCCTGGTTGCCCAATTGCCGCAACCAGTATATCTCCTCTTCTGGCAACCTCCGCCAGCCCCTTTGTCTTAGAATGACAGAGGGTAACGGTGGCATTTTGCTGAAGAAGAAGAAGGGCGATCGGTTTCCCAACAATATTGCTCCTTCCGACAACAACCGCTTCTTTTCCCGCTATCTCCTGACCTGTGGATAATATCAGCTCGATTATCCCTTGAGGGGTACAAGGGACAAACCCGTCAGCTTCTCCTTTAATTAGTTTTCCCATATTAACCGGATGTAGTCCATCTACATCTTTTTCCGGCAAGATTTCGTTAAGTATTTTAACCTCGTTCAATCCCTTAGGCAGGGGTAACTGAACAAGTATGCCGTGGACATCTTTTCTCTCATTTAATTCCTTAACCTTCTCGATCAGCTCGTTTTCCGTCGTGGAAGACGGCAGCAACAATGTCTCTGAAAGAATTCCAACCTCCGCACACCCTAACTCCTTGTTCCTGACATATGTTTTTGACGCTTGGTTTTCACCAACTAAAACTACTACTAACTTAGGGGTCACCTTCTTTTTCGCTACAAACTCCTTTGTTTTTTCCGCAACCTCTTTTTTTACCTGTGCAGCGATCTGTTTCCCATGTATTATTTCTGCCATTACTTATCCACACTCCTTATCCACAAGCATTTTTTCCTATATTTTCGCCTATCAAATTGTTTCACGTGAAACAATAACTACGAGCACCCTATCTTACTTCCCTATACAAAACCTGTCAAATATCTCGTTAATTACTTCTTCCGTTGCTTCGTACCCGGATATTTCTCCTATTGCAATTATTCCTTCTTTGAGGTCAATTGAGACAATGTCCGCCGGCTCCCTGCTGTTTATGGCGGTTATGCATCTTTCCAGGGCCTTTTCGGCAATAATCAGTCGCTCCTTCTGCCTTTTGTTGACCCCCCCATACTCACTTGACGCCGCCTTTTTCTCAATTAGACAGACGATCCTATCCTCCAGCACCGTTAATTCCTTATCATTAATAACAGAAATCGCAACCTCTCCCTCTCTTTGTCTGTGCTTTTTTAAATCAGTTTTGTTAACAACTTTTATCGTTTTGCTTTTTTCTAGTGAATTTAATATCAGCATATCCTCCGCGTTAAATGGGTCTGTCGCTTCGCAAACAAAAAGTATAATGTCCGCCTCATTTGCGGCGCTTCTTGATCTTTCAATCCCCTTTCTTTCAACCATGCTGACTTCATGATCATGAATGCCTGCTGTGTCAATAATGTTAATCAGGTAGCCCCTAATGTTTAATTGTTCTTCAATTGTGTCTCTGGTCGTTCCTGGAAGATCGGCAACGATCGCCCTATCTTCTTTTAATAGCTTATTCAATAAGCTTGATTTTCCAACGTTTGGTCTGCCGATTATAGCAAGCCTTGCCCCCTCTCTGGCTATCCGGCCAAATTCTGCGGTTGCTTTAATTTCCTTTATTTTCTTATAGCATCTTTCAATTTCCCGCTTTTCTTCTGTTTCTTCGATGTCGTCGGGAAAATCAATCGCGGCCTCCATCCTGGCTGCCACCTGTTTCGCTTCCTCTCTGATCTCTTCAATCGCCTTTCTCAATTTTCCGGCTATTTGCTTCCTGGCAGAATCGGCACTATTTTCTGTTTTAGCCTTTATCAGATCTATGATCGCTTCTGCCTGGGTAAGGTCAATCTTCCCGTTTAAAAATGCTCTTTTCGTAAATTCCCCTCGTTCCGCCATTCTCCCCCCCTGCCCAATGATCACTTCAATTATCTCGTTAACAATTTGCGGGCTTCCATGACAACTTATCTCAACCATCTCTTCTCCGGTAAACGACCTTGGCTCGGCCAGATACCAGGCCAAAACATCATCGATCGTTTTATGGTTGCAGGGATTAATGATCAAACCGTGGAAAACCCTGTGCGAAGATATTCTTTTTTTCGTTTTAAAAATATTTCTGAAGATCTCGAGGCTTTTCTTGCCGCTTATACGTATAATAGCAATTGGGGCTACCGCCGCACCTGTCGCGGCAGCAACGATCGTTTCGTCCTGTAGAAACATTTACCCCTCTTTTGGAGCAACTATCAACTTTCGGTCCTTCCCTTCCCCTTCGCTATATGTTTTCACACGGCCATCTTCCTGTAAAAATATGTGAATAATTCTTCTATCGCTCGGCTCCAGCCTTGGCATCGCCTTGCTCTCGCCCGTTCTAATTACTTCGTCCGCAACATCCGTTGCCAACCTTTGCAGCGCCTGTTCTCTTTTATCTTTATAGCCACCGGCATCTATTGATATATAAAATCTCTTCCCCATGTACTTCCAAATCATCGCATTTATCAATGTTTCCAATGATTTTAACATTGACCCTGATTTTCCAATTATCCTTCCCATGTCTTCGCCTTTTATAGAAATTACTATGTTGTCCTCTTTCTGTGACGATATTTCGGTCATTGCCAAAAACCCCATTTTATCCAAAATGTTTTGAAGGATCTGCTTTGCCTCCTCTGCCCCACTTTCCTTAACTATCCCTTCAACCTCCGCCTCTTCGCCCCCTATTAACCCCATCATCCCAGCTTTTCCTTCATTAATTACTCTAATCTCGACTAAATCACGATCTACGCCAAGCACAGCAACCGCCGCTTTTGTAGCATCTTCAACATTTTTTCCCTTCATTTTAACAGATTTCATAATGCACCCTCCATTGTTCGTCAATTATACACTTTTTCAGCTTCGTCCTCTGCTAATTATAGCTATCCTCGGCCTTCTTTTCAGGTTATTAACCCTTCCTATTAGCCCTGTTAATAATATATGTTTGCTGCCCCCACCCGACAAGATTCGAAACAACCCAGTATATTTGCAGGCCAGCTGAAAATGAAATGCTGATAAAGGCAATAAATATTGGCATCATCCAGGTCATTATTTGCATTTGACCGCCACTCCCCGCATTTGGCATCGATTTCTGCATTAAATATGTTGATATTGCAATCAAAACAACCATAATAAATGTTGGGTCAGGCTTCGCTATGTTATTTATCCATAAGAAACTATTACTATTCCCTATCAATGCCAGAAACTCCTTACTTTGTAAAGCAAAGAATAACGCCAGAAAAACAGGTATCTTCAATAACATTGGCAAACAACCCCCCAGCGGGTTAACTTTTTCAATCTTGTAGAGATCCATCATCTCCTTCTGCAATTGTTGCGGATTTTCCTTGTGTTTTTCCTGAATATTCTTCATCATTGGCTGGATTCTTTGCATAGCAGCCATTTGCTGGATTGAAGAGACCGTTAGCGGGTATAATGCAATATTAACCGCAACTGTAAGCCAAATAATTGCCAGGCCGTAATTGTGTCCTCCTATGGCGTAAAAAAACTTAACCACTTCAAGCATAATGTTAACTAAATAATCCATTACTTCTCCTTTTGCCTCTCAGGGCAATTTAACTGTGAAAATGTTTCACGTGAAACATTTCATTTCCTATGGAACCGGGTCGTACCCTCCGGCAAACAACTGATTACATCTTGAAATACGTTTAATTCCTAGCCATATACCAGTAAATAGGCCATATTTAACAATTGCTTCTTCAGCATAAAGAGAACAACTTGGGTAATATCGGCAACAATTCCTTGGATATATGACCTTTGATCTTTGATAAACCCTTATTAAAAATAGCAATAGTTGCTTCATTTGCTCAGTTTTTCGAAAATCCGTACAATCTGTTCTCTGTATTTTTTAATCTCAGCTTCATTTGGCCTCGCAATAAACACCATGTCGTATTTTTCCCCTATATTAAAGGTATTTTGATAGGACATGGCGATTTTTCGTCGTATTCTGTTCCTTTTAACCGCATTCCCAACCTTTTTTGAGCAAACAACTGCGACCCTATTAAGGCCCAAGAAGTTTTTTCTTGCGACAAGTGTGAATAGTGGGGTATTAATGCGCAATTCTTGTTTTTCGAGGACCCTTTTAACTTCTTTTGAAAGCCGCGCCTTTTTAGGGAGCAAGCCGCTTTCTTCCTTTTTTACGACGATTCGCGATCACTCGTCTGCCCCCCTTGGTTTTCATTTTTGAACGAAAACCATGGGTCGTTTTTTTGCTTTTTACGTGTGGCTGATACTCTCTCTTTGTCATATTTATCCCTCTTTCGTTATTATACTCGATTTTTGATTTTACTGTCAACCTGTTTTTTCGTCGATAAGTCTTGAATATTTCTTTTCTTCTTGTTATACTCGTTAACTACACTTTATGGCTGATTTTGATATCAATCTTATCTGGAATCAAATCCTGGCTTCATTGGAGAAGAGCCTCAATAAGCCGATTTATGAGACGCTGATAACTTCTTCCAAGCCGGTCTCCGTTAATAACGGCAATCTTGAGATCGCCGTCCCCGGAGACGTTATTAAAAATTGGCTTTCCAAACATTGCGTCACATTGCTTGAACAAGAAGCGCGGTCCGTAAATACGATCATCAAAAGCGTTAGTTTTGTCGTCGGCAGTGAAGATCTATTTACCACGCCGTTGGTTGAAACCCAGCTGCTGGTAGATGTCGCGCCTAAAAAGATCGCTCGTCCGGCCAATCCATATTTAAACTCGCGATACACTTTTGAAACCTTTGTTATCGGCCAAGGCAATCGCTTTGCCCATGCGGCTGCGCTGGCGGTCGCCGAAAGTCCGGCGACCGCATATAATCCGTTTTTTCTTTATGGCGGGGTAGGGTTAGGCAAAACTCATTTGATGCAAGCGATCGGCCATCGCGTTGAATCTCGCAATCATAAGGCAAAGGTTTTGTATATCACCTCTGAAATGTTCACCAATGAACTTATCAATTCCATCCGTGATGATAAAACGGTCCAGTTCCGCAATAAATACCGCTCGATCGATGTTCTCCTGGTTGACGACGTCCAGTTCATTGCCGGGAAAGAAAGGACCCAGGAAGAATTCTTTCATACTTTTAACGCTCTTTATGAGGCCAATAAGCAAATCGTTGTCAGTTCCGATCGGCCCCCAAAAGAGATCCCCACCCTGGAAGAGAGGCTCCGCTCCCGTTTTGAATGGGGATTGACCGCAGATGTTCAGGCCCCGGATTTTGAAACAAGGGTCGCGATCCTCAAAAAGAAGGCCGAGTTAAGCGGGATTAACATTTCTGATGACATCCTTTCGTTGATCGCTAGCAAGATCATTTCCAATATCCGAAAACTGGAAGGGGCTTTGATCAGGATAGTTGCCTTTGCCTCGCTGAACAGCGTGGAAATAACCATTCCGCTGGTCGACCAGGTCTTGCGCGATATCCTCAACTCACAAAAAGAGGACCAAAACATCTCGATCGATCTGATCAAAAAGATCACTGCCGAATATTTCGGGATAAAGACCGAAGATATAGACGCTAAAGACCGGACAAAGAAGGTGGCAACCGCCCGACAGATCGCCATGTTTGTGACCCGTGAAATGACCAACGCCTCGCTCCCCAAGATAGGAGAGGGGTTTGGCGGCCGCGATCATACCACCGTTCTCCACGCGGTTTCAAAAATCAAAGCCGATCTTAAAGGAAATGTTGAGTTCAGCGATGCGGTAAAACAGATCAGAAATACCATTAAGAAATTCACACCTAAGTCTGTGTAAAAGTCTGTGCAAAACTATTTGTAAAAATAGTTGTACACATATTTTTGTTAGGGTTGTTGAAATCGTTTGATAATTTTTAGCACTTTTTAAGCTATTAACTTGTTTATCAACATTTCTACAAACTCTTTTACTACTATTCTTAAATATACTATAATACTAAGGCCATTGGACAAGTTGATAAAGAGGAGGAATGTTATGGAATTTACCTGCGAAAAGAAAGAGCTGCAAAGCGGGGTATCAACGGTCGAAAAGATTGTTGCCACCAGAAGTACTTTGCCAATTATTGGAAATATTCTTTTTGAATTGAACAAAACCGGGATAAAGCTGTCAGCAAATAATCTGGAAATGGGGATCGAACTGTTTATCAAGGCAAATGTTTTGAAAGAAGGGTCCTTTCTATTGCCGGCAAAAACATTAAGCGGGATAGTTTCTAAGTTGCCGGATACAAATATAAAATTTAAGGTCGGAGAGAATAAAACCGTTAAAATTAGCTATGAAGACTCACATTTTACCCTTCATTCATTACCATCTGACGAATTTCCGTCACTTCCAACCGTTAAAGATGGAAAATCGATCACTGTTGATGCAAAAGTTTTTGCCTCAATGATCAAACATACAATATTTTCAGTTTCCAACAGTGAAGATAAATATGTGTTAACCGGAATATTGATCGAATTCGGCAAGAGCGGTATAAGCGGTGATAATTCAAATATGAGGCTGGTTGCCACGGATGGCTATAGATTAGCGAAAAGAGGGGAAAAGGTTAATGGCGGGGGGGATGGGGTCAGTATAATCGTTCCTGCGAGAGCGATGAGTGAATTAATAAAGATACTTGATCTTAAAAATTGTGAAACGGTCAAAATAAACGTCTCAAATGATCAGGTTAGCTTCAATTGCGGGGATGTTTACCTGGTTTCAAGGGTGATCCAGGGTAAATTTCCAGATTATAAACAGGTTGTGCCGAAAAAAAGCTCAACTAGGGTTAAGATAAACAGGAAAGAACTTCTTAGCGCGGCGGAGAGAGGAGCAGTTATTGCATCGGGATCAGCAAATGTTACAATGTTTGAGATCAAAGAAGGGAAGCTGCATTTATCTGCTCATACTCCGGATGTTGGCAGTTTTGATGAAGGATTGGCGGCTGAGATAGAAGGAAGCGATAAGGTCAGGGTATCGTTTAATGTCAGGCTGATCTCCGATGTTCTGGAATCACTGGCTTCCGAAAGCGTAATAGTGGAATTTTCCGAAGGATTGAGCCCTGGAGTGATCAAGCCGGGGGACCAAACAGATTATTTATACATTGTGATGCCGATCAGGACCCAAGAGGCGGCTTAATGGCCGAACAACTCGGGAAGATCTTTCAAAATGGCGATTTTGCCTGGGTTATTAAAAGCTGCAGTCTTTTAGGTATTTGGGAAAAAATTATTGATGAGCGGGCGCGCAAACACACAGAACCTGTTTGCATTAGGAATCGCGTCCTGCATGTTTCTACAACAACGTCGACCTGGGCCTATGAGCTCTCATTTTTAAAATCGCAGATCATCGCTAAATTCAACGAATCTGCCGGCGAAGAGGCGATACTGGACATAAGATTTAAATCGTCAGGAGGTTTGACTGTAAATGACAAAGGATAAAGCCAAATATGACGCGTCAAATATAAAAATCCTGGGCGGGATCGAAGCGGTCAGAATGCGTCCCGGGATGTATATCGGCTCAACCGGGAAAGCGGGCTTGCACCACCTGGTTTACGAAGTGGTTGACAACAGCATCGACGAAGCGATGGGGGGCTACTGCGACAAAGTATCGGTGACGATCCATGAAGACAATTCGGTCACCATCTCGGATAATGGCCGGGGAATTCCTTTTGATATCCACCCGGAAACGAAGCGCCCGGCCGCCGAAGTTGCCCTGACCACGCTTCATGCCGGCGGTAAATTTGGCGACGCAGCTTATAAGGTTTCGGGCGGTTTGCATGGCGTCGGTGTGTCGGTTGTGAACGCCCTGTCAGAGTGGATGGAAGTCGAGATCCATAAAGACGAAAAAGTATACACGCAAACATTTAAGATCGGCGTCCCGGGAAAAGAAAAGATCGTTGCGGAAAAAGGGCAGGAAAAGACAGGGACTACCGTTTCTTTTAAACCGGACAAGGATATATTTGAAGAAGTAGTTTATGACTATGACACCATCAAGCATCGCATGCAGGAGATCGCCTTTTTAACCAAGGGAGTCGAGATCAAGCTGATAGACGAAAGAGATAAGCACGAAGAAACATTTAAGTATGATGGAGGAATCGTTGAGTTTGTTTCGTTCTTGAATAATAAAAAAGAGGTTGTTTACGCGCCGCCACTGTTCTTTACCGCAGACAAGGACAAGATATTTGTTGAAATATCAATGCAGCATTGCAAGGAATATTATGACGAGAACATTTGTTCGTTTGTCAATTGTATCAGGACCAGGGAGGGGGGGACCCACGTTGTCGGATTTAAATCCGCCTTGACCAAGGCCATTAATAACTATGCCAAAAAGAACAATATATTAAAGGAGAATGAAATACTTTCGGGAGAAGACGTCAGGGAAGGCTTGACCGCGGTGATCAGCCTGAGAATTCACGCTCCGCAATTTGAGGGACAGACAAAAACGAAACTGGGGAACAGCGAGGTCAAAGGAATCGTCGATTCGATCGTCAATGACGGGCTAAGTTTATATCTTGATAAAAATCCGGCGATCGCCAAGGCGATGATCGAAAAGTCATTGGTTGCCATGAGGGTCAGGGCCGCTGCCCGGAAGGCGCAGGAGCTGGAAAGAAAGAAGTCGGCGCTGGACACCGCGACCCTCCCGGGAAAACTGGCCGATTGTTCAGACTCGGACCCGGCAAAATGCGAGATCTTTATTGTTGAGGGGGACAGCGCTGGAGGCAGTGCCAAGCAGGGCCGGGACCGGCGCTTTCAGGCGATCCTGCCGCTCAAGGGAAAGATCCTGAACGTTGAGAAAGCCAGGCTCGATAAAATATTGGCCAACAACGAGATCAGGACATTGATCACCGCGATCGGGCCGGGGGCGGTAACCGCGCTAAAGGGAGACGGGAATTCCGACAGCGAGAGCGAAATAACCGCCGAAGAGCTGATGAAACGGCTAAGATACCATAAGATCATCCTTCTTTGCGACGCCGATGTCGACGGAGCCCACATTAGAACCTTGATCATGACCTTCTTTTTTAGGTACGCCAAGGAGATAATTGAATACGGCGCACTATATATTGCCCAGCCTCCGCTATACCTGTTGAAAAAAGGGAAGAGCCAGCATTGGCTCTTTTCGGAAAAGGAACTGGAGACAAAGCTCAAAGATATCGGCAAAGATGGGGTGACCATCCAGCGTTACAAAGGCTTGGGAGAAATGAACCCGGAACAGCTCTGGGACACAACCCTTAATCCTGAAACCAGGACCATGCTTCAGGTAACCATGGAAGAGGCGGAAGTGGCCGATGAAATATTTAAAGTCCTCATGGGGAGCGAAGTCGAACCGCGCCGTGAGTTTATCGAGAAAAACGCTAAATTAGTGAAGAGGTTAGACGTATGATGGCAAAAAAAGACGACCAGGAAAAACTATTTACCCCGAAGATCATAACTACCACGATCGAACATGAGATGAAAAGTTCTTATATCGACTATGCGATGTCGGTCATTGTTGGCCGGGCGCTGCCGGATGTTCGCGACGGGCTAAAGCCGGTCCACCGGAGGATCCTTTTTGCCATGGACGAGCTCGGGCTCCAGCCAGGCAAGGCTTATAAGAAATCCGCCAGGGTGGTCGGTGAGGTTTTGGGTAAATACCATCCGCACGGCGATACCGCGGTTTACGATTCAATGGTCAGAATGGCCCAGGAGTTTTCGCTCCGCTACCCCCTGGTTGACGGCCAGGGAAACTTTGGCAGCGTTGACGGAGACTCTCCAGCGGCGATGCGCTATACAGAAGCCAGGCTTAGCCATATCGCGGTTGAAATGCTGGCCGATATAGACAAAGAAACCGTCGAGCACGGTCCAAACTTTGACGAATCGCTTCAGGAGCCATTGGTTTTGCCATCCCGCATTCCCAACTTGCTGGTTAATGGCTCGTCCGGGATCGCGGTCGGCATGGCCACCAACATTCCGCCGCACAATTTATCGGAAGTTATCGATGGAATGTCGGTATTGATCGAGGAGCCGGAGACCCCCATCGAAGAGCTGATGAAAATTGTTAAAGGACCGGACTTCCCGACCGGGGGACAAATATGCGGTAAACAGGGGATCAAGGACGGCTTCATGACCGGCCGGGGGCATCTGACGCTTCGGGCGAAGTTTGATATCGAAAGAGTAAAGGCCGGCAAGGAAGCGATCATTGTGACCGAGATCCCGTATCAGGTCAACAAGGCAGAGATGATCGAACAGATCGCTGAGCAGGTCAAGGAAAAACGGATCAACGGGATCTCGGATTTGCGTGACGAATCCGACCGAGACGGTATGCGCATTTATATAGAATTAAAACGGGACGCGTCTCGAGATGTCGTACTGAACCAGCTCTTCAAGCACACTAATATGCAGACCACCTTTGGGATCAACCTGGTTGCCCTGGTCGGCGGAGCGCCGAAGACCTTGAACCTGAAGGAGATGATGCAGCATTACCTGACCCATCGGGAAGAGGTTGTCACAAAACGGACAAAATACGAACTGAAGAGAGCGGAGGAACAGGCCCATATTTTAGAAGGATTGATGGTAGCAGTATCAAACATTGATGCGGTTGTCGCCCTGATCAAAAAAGCCAAGAGCCCGGAAGACGCGCGCAACGCCTTAATGGAGAAGTTCAAGCTTTCCAAGATCCAGGCTCAGGCGATACTTGACTTAAGATTACAGCGCTTAACCCAACTGGAAAGATTAAAGATCGAAGAAGAGCTAAAGGCGCTGAAAAAACTGATCGGAGAATTAAAAGAGATCCTAGCCAGCCGCAAAAAACTTCTCGGCATAGTAAAAAAGGAATTGCTGCAGGTCAAAGAAAAGTTCGGTGATAAGCGCCGGACAGAAATAACCAGCGCTGTTGAAGATGTTGACATTGAACAACTGATCCCGGAAATGGAGGTTGTTGTTCTGATGACTCGTGACGGGTATGTTAAGAGAGTGCCGGTTACCGCCTTCAAAGCGCAGCTGCGCGGCGGGCGGGGTGTATCAGGAATGACCACGAGGGAAGAGGACGAGATCGAGAATGTCTTTACCGCTTCGACCCATGCCTTTGTTCTCTTCTTTACCAACAAAGGCCGAGTCTATAAATTAAAAGTCTATGATCTGCCGGAAGCCAGCCGGGCCGGAAAAGGGCAGGCGATCGCCAATGTCCTGCAGGTTGGCCCAGGCGAGCAGGTTACGGCCACCGTTCAGGTCGAATCATTTGAGGAAGAAGCCTCGTTCCTGATCATGTCGACCAAAAAAGGGATGATCAAGAAGGTTGGCCTGGAAGACTTTGCCAATGTCAGGCGGAGCGGGATCATTGCCATTAAGCTCCGGCCCGACGACGAGCTCGGCTGGGTGAAGAAAGGGGACGTTAAGCAGGAAATTATTCTTGGGACCGCAACCGGGATAATGATCAGGTTCAGCCAAAAAGATCTCCGACCTATGGGGCGTGCCGCTTCCGGCGTGAGAGGGATCAGGCTCAGCGGCAAGGACTATGTCGTTTCCATGGATATCATTAACGATGGAGGCGACCTCCTGGCGATCTCTAAGGCGGGCTTTGGAAAACGGATGAAGCTTGATGAGTTCTCCCCACAAAATCGCGGCGGGAAAGGTCACATCGCCATCAAGCTTCGTGACGGCGACGAAGTCTCCCAAATGAAGATCATTCATTCGAAGGACGAATTATTATTTGTAACCGCCAAAGGGACCATGAGCCGGCAAAAGGCCTCAGGCATCTCGGCTCAGGGGCGCTATGCCAAGGGAGTGCGGATCCAGAGGGTTGACGAAGGGGATTATGTCGTTGACATTGCCAGGGTGATCAGCGAAGAAGAGGCGGGAGAAGTGATCGAAAAGGCGGTAGAAGATGAAGAAAAACGAAAAGAAGAGATACGCCAAAAGATCAAAGAAGAACGAGACAAACTCCCGATCAAACGGAAGCGGAAGTAACTATTTAAGCGCCGCTTGAGAGGCCAGGGATTTGATCTTTGATTTCTCAAGATAACCTTCGTGTTTTAGGAAAAGACTGCCATTTGGCCTAAGGATAATAATTGTCGGGTGCTCTGTTACCCCGTAATAGACGGCCGCCTGAGGGTCTTCGGTCACGTTGATCGAACGAAATGTCGCAAGCTGTTTCCCTTCCTTGGCCAGTTCGCTGGAGACAAAAGCCGCCAGGTCGGATTCGCCTTCCCCTTTTTGGTATAAAGTTAAAACCTTGGGGAGTTTTCCGGTGGTTTCAGCTTCTTTAGAAATGGTTTTATCGGCGACAGCTGGTTGCCGGGCCAGCTGGATCGCCGGCTCCTTTTCAGTTTTTCCGGTATAAAGCAGGACAACAATGATCGCGGCAAAAACCAGAAAGGCGATTAAAATTAGTAATAGTTGATTTTTTTTCATATATTCCCCCCGTTACTTTCGCAAATTATAGCACCCCTGATTTATTTATGGAAGTTTGCCAACCAGAAGGTCCAGCTCTTTGCGCGAAGCAAGCCCCGAAAATGTTAGCAATCTGGCCGAACCGAGCTCCGGATAATAGGGGGCCAGAGCGAGCCCCACAGGCTGATCGGTTTTAACAACAAGCTCGTTGAAGGTTTGGGTGCCAGAAAAAAGAAGTCGCGAAGCAGGGATTGAGCGCCTGAAGTAGCCGGTGTTTTGCAGGGAAAGGGTGGCGGCTTTTTTCAGGCCATTTTTCCCGAGCAGAGAGAGGTAGATAGCCGAGGCGAGGGCGCAGAGGGCCTCGTTGCTGCAAATATTTGAGGTCGCCCTTTCTCTGCGAATATGCTGTTCTCTGGTAGAAAGGGTCAGGACAAAGCCGCGTTTTCCCTCCAGGTCGGTAGTTGCGCCAACAACCCGGCCGGGCATTTGACGGACAAAAGCTTTCCTGGTTGCGAAAATTCCCAACCCGGGTCCGCCAAAGTTCCTGGGGTTTCCTGCCTCTTGTCCCTCGGCAACAACGATGTCCGCCCCATATTCTCCGGGCCCTTTGAGCAAGCCAAGGGAGTGGGGACTGGCAGAAACAACAAAAAGCGCCCCAGCCGCATGGATCTTTTCAGCCAGGGAAGAAACCGGTTCCAGGCAGCCAAAGAAATTCGGCTGCTGCAAAATAAAACAAGCGCTCTGTTGCAACCGCTCGACCGGAAGGGTGACGCCGGCCTTTAGATCGTAAGGGATCTCGCGGAGGAAAAGGTCAGCGGCCCGGCAATAAGTTCTAAGAATTTCGCGATAAAAGGGGTTAGCCGCGGCCGAGACCGCGACCTCTTTGCGTCCGGTCAGCCGGACCGCCATAAAGGCCGCTTCCGCCAACGCGGTGGCGCCGTCATATAGAGAGGCATTCGCGACCTCCATGCCGGTTAGGGCGCAGACCAGGGACTGGTATTCGTATATCGCCTGCAACGTCCCCTGGCTCGCTTCCGCCTGATAGGGGGTGTAAGCGGTATAAAACTCCGCTCGGCCGATCAGGTGCTTGACCGCGCTGGGAATAAAATATTCATAAACCCCGCCTCCGGTGAATAAGGATCTATTGTTCCTCTCGGCCAGGCGGCGCAGTTCGTCGAGCAAGGCCGGCTCGCTTAGTGGCGGCGGCAGAGGGAGCGCATCTTTTAAACGAACGGACGCAGGGATATCTGAAAAGAGGTCGTTCACGACAAGGTTTTTTGGTAATCGGCCGCGGAAAGCAGGCTGTCCAAGGAGGCCGGATCGTTCGGTTTAACTTTTATGATCCATCCATCCGCATAAGGAGACTTATTGACCAGGGCTGGGTTCCCTTCCAATGCCGGGTTCGCCTCAACAACCGTTCCGGTGATCGGGGCAAAAAGGCTGGAAACTGACTTGACCGACTCAACAACGCCAAACTCCTTGCCGGCCACAAGTTCTTTACCAACCTGCGGGAGCTCGACATAGACAACGTCGCCGAGAGAGTCTTGCGCAAAATCGGTGATGCCAATTATAATATGGCCGCCATCCGCCTTGGCCCATTCGTGTTCTTTGGTATATTTTAAATTGTCAGGAAAATTCATTATCCCTGCTCCAGATCATTGGCCCGTTTTTTTGCGTATAAGAAAACCAACCCGCTGATAATTATCCTGATCAGGCTGTCGGAGTAGCGGTCGAGCAGCATTTTTTTCTGGTAATAAAGATCAAGGCCCTGGTCGTTTATCGTGTCGGGCATCATAGTCTGGTCGGTGGCTGGCGCTGGGGCCCGGTAGAACGAGCCAACAAAGGTGTTGGCCAGGTCAACTGTTCCCCAGAAAAGAATGAAAAGCGCGACAAACGAAAGCAAATAATAATACAATTTCTTTAGGTCCATTCAGTTATTTTACTCTCTTATAAAACGTTTTGTCAACAATCGTTGCCGGGTGCTTCACCCCGCGAATATCGACGAAAGCCTTATCGCCGGAGGAAAAGGAAGAGGGGGCAACGTAAGCCAGGGCGATCGGCCGAGAAAAAGTTGGGGAAAAGGTCCCACTGGTAACCTGGCCAACAGGCGCGTTAGACGATGAGGGATAAACGAGGGCCCCTTGTCGGGGGATGGCGCGGCCAGACAATTCTAATCCGACCAGCGTTTTTTTCGGGCCTTCTTCTTTCTCTTTCAGAAGCGCGTCCCGGCCGATAAAGGGCCCTTTATTAATTTTTACCGCCCAGGCATAGCCAGCTTCAACCGGTGTCGTTGCCTCATCGTATTCATGCCCGTAAAGCGGGAGACCGGATTCCAGCCTAAGGGTGTCTCGCGCTCCAAGCCCGCATGGAAAAAAACCAAGGGAAAGGAGCTTTTCCCAATAATCCGGGCAAAGTTCTTTTGGCAAAATAAGCTCAACCCCCTCTTCCCCGGTATAACCGGTCCTGGAAACGACCAAGGGGCCGGCCAGGAGGGTGTGATTCCTTTTTAGCGAAGATAAGCTTGTCCCAATCCCCTTTTCGGCAAGAGGAAGCGCCAATGGCCCCTGAAGAGAAAGGGCGGACAAATCCTTAAGGCGGGCCAATGCCACATTTTTGGGCTGATGCCCGGCCAGCCAGGAGACGACTTTGTCGGTGTTGCTGGCGTTGCAAATGATCAAATAATGTTCAGAGAAGCGATAAAGCAGGATGTCATCGACTGCCCCGCCATGTTCATTGCATAGGACAGAATACTGACATTGCCCGACAGCTAAAAGGGAGGGATCATTGGTCGTTAGCGACTGAAGGAAGGGGAGTGTCCCGGCCCCACTGAGCTTCAATAGCCCCATATGGCCGATATCAAACAGCCCGGCTTTTTCTCTGACCGTTTTATGTTCGTTGATTATCCCTGAATATGAAACCGGCATCTCCCAGCCGCCAAAAGGGACCATTTTCGCTCCTAACGAGAGATGATTATCGAATAAAACAGTTCTTTTCAGCATCTTTTTATTATATACCCTTTTTGAAATTATGTTAAGAAAATGACGATATATACAGAGATGAACATAGCCGGGACAAAAATATTAAAAGAGAAGGTCCAAAGGGGGATTTACCGCCACCACCTGCGCCTGCTTTTTCCCAGGATCAACAATGCCCAGTTAGATCGGGCGGAAACATTTCGAGAGGGGATCATTGGCAGAACCTCTGGTTATAGCCCCTGCCTGTTCAGTCACGAAAAGAAGGTGTTGTTGACCAGCATAAAGTGGGAGAATCGTTTATCAAAAGAAGCGTGGTTCTCGTTTGCTCCCAAAATGGCGATCCAAAGCCATAGCCGGAGAGCCATGTGGATAATTGCGTTAGACGGAAAGGTTATAGAATTTAAAGGAAAAACACCGCTCCAGTTTGATCTTGGCAAGCTCAACCCAAACTCAGGGGACCCGGAGGGGCTGTTATCGTTATCTGCCGCTCGGAATGAAGCGGTTGGCCTGCGATTGATCGGTGAAGTGGAATGCGGGGTAACGAATTTATTTGAGTATTCCAGCATGTATGATGGATATGCGCAGCTATTCCGGACCGTGACCAACGGCTCCCGTTATTTTCCCTGGTTAAGGATAGACTCACCTGTTCCCGTAACCGCGTTTTTGGCAGAGCTTGAAGCGGTTTCGACTGAACGCTTCTTGTACGAAAGCGGCGAACGATTGGGGCGGCAACTAAAGAAACTGCACGAAGCCGGATACACCCTTCATAACCCAATGAGGGTCGGGGTTGTTGCCGGGCAAACCTTTCGCAAGCCGATCTGGTACTCATCGCTGCATTCGGCCAATGTAGAGATCCATGGCCATTTGATAGACACAGAAGGGATGCGGACATTTGAAGAAGCAGAAGCCCTCTTTTGGCGCCGGGTGCATGAAGACCCAAAGGCGATAGAAAACATCAGGGAAAGGGCCATGTTTGAGTCGGGGGTGGTCCCTGTCCCATACTATTCAAGGCTCTGCGATTTTCAGCGTTTTCTTGGCGGGGCGGACCGGCTAGAAAAATCAATTGCCGGAGTCTTGGGGAAGGACCTCTTCATTGGTTTGTTTTCAGGCTTAATCAACGGGTATTATAGCGGGCGGGTATCAGGTGAGAAGCTCAAGCAAGCCGTTGCCGGGCTCTTAAAGAAGGAAAAAATTGGAAGAGTAGACCTGGGGACGACACATGGGATATTGTACCAGCTAGAGAAGGCGGCCTAAATAAGCCCTTCAAAAACCTTTATAAATTGTTTGTTCTGCTCTTTTGTTCCAACGGAGACCCTGATCGCGTCGGGAAGACCGAATGAGGTTAAAGGCCTTAAGCTAACCCCGCGCTCAAGGGCCGCCTGGCAAAAATTGTCAGCAGAGCGGCCAATGCGTACAAAGATAAAATTTGCTTCGCTCTTCAGGTATGACAATCGATATTTATCAAAGAGTGCGTAGAGATCCTTCTTCCCCTCAAGGTTGTTCTTATACGTCTTTTCCAGGAACGCCCTATCAGACAGGGCGGCTAATGCGGCTGATTGGGCCAGGCGATTGACATTAAAAGGGAGCTTGGCCTTAAACATAGGAGAGGCTAACAACGGATCGGCCAGGGCATAGCCGATTCGCAGCCCGGCTAGCCCGTAATACTTTGAAAAAGTCCTTAAAAAAACCACATTGGGGAAAGAGCCCAATAAATGCGTCGCGCCCGGGAAATCAACAGATTCGGCAAATTCCGCGTATGCTTCATCAACGACAACCAGTGTTTCTTTAGGGACACGGGCGAGAAAACGTTCTAATTCAGAACGTGAAATAAAGGTGCCGGTCGGATTGTGCGGGTTGGTCAAGAAAATAAATTTTGTCCCGGAGGTAATGACCCTCGCAATGGCCTCCAGGTCCTGATGGTAATGATCAAGAGGGACAAGAACCGGGTTCCCTTCAAAAAGGCGGACCACAAACTCATAAAGGCTAAAACTATTCTCACAGATAATAGCCTCTTCTCCCGGCCGCAGAAAAGTCGCGGCGAGAAGAAGCATGATCTCGTCAGACCCATTGCCGGCAATCACCGACTCCGGTGATATTTTAAACTTTTTAGCGATGGCTTCTCGCAGCAGGCCCGATCGCTGATCCGGATAAGCTTGAATGTGCCCTGTTTCTTTGGCTATCGCTTTTACAGCCAGCGGAGAGGGGCCAAAGGGGTTTTCATTGGAGGAAAGCTTGATCCCCTTGGGGCCGACGGGAGGTTTCCCGGGAACATAGTCCCTTAGCTTGCTGAGAGCTTCGCGGAGCTGCGCCATTAGATCGGATTAGCCCAGCTAAATCCGATCAAGACCGCTCGCTGGTCCTTGGCAGTAACTGAATCGAGCACATTAAGCCCGCTGACGTTCAGGCAGAAGATAGGAGAGAAATATATCCTGACCCCGGCATTGAGCTGGGAAAGGTTTTCCCCCAACATAAAGTCGCTTACTAAAATGAAAGTGTCCGCGGTTGGGAACTCAGCTCCCAGCACCCCAAAAGGGCGGAACTTGTAGTCCGGGAAATCGGCCATAAACCCAAAGGTCAGCTTTGGCCCTTGTTTGAAGTATTTGGTGGCGACCATATAAACATCAGTTTGCGTATAGGAAAAAAGGTTCTCCACCCCGAGCGCGACCTTGAGCGGGTAGGAGTCCTCATCGGCGGAAAGGGAGAGCTTCATGTTGACAAAGACCCCTTCGCGCAATTTGTTGTTGGCCTTGTCGTTCCCTCCGACTACTCCAAGCTCCAGGCCATGGAATGAGCCCATGTTCATGTAATAATATAAGACAGAATCAGCGGCATTCGAGGCCAGGGAGGTGGTCGTTGAGCCGTAGCTCATCCCAAGGTTGTAGTTTTTATAAGGGACAACGTCGGCCGCAGGGATCCTGACCAGGCCGGATGGGCCGTTGAAGGTCGAGGTTGGAAAGACATTGGGGAAGGCAAGCGCGACACCGCCGAAAAACGACAAAAGAAACAACAGGGAGACCAAGCGCATTAATTTATGCTTCATTGCTATCCTCCTCAAGAATTGCTGGAGTGGTCGATTAGGGAATTATAAAGAGTCTCAATGCTTTTTGCAACCGCCGGAGCGGCAAAACGATCTAACGCGTCCTCCAGGCCTGCGACCGACATTTTCCGACGTAAAACAGGGTCGGCAATAAGCCGGCGAACATGCTCCGCAAAGCGGGGGAGCGAACGCGGGACCAAATAGCCGTCGACCCCGGAACGGACCGAGCCGGTCAGGGCCCCGGCAAAAAGGGCGACGACCGGCAAACCGGAAGCCTTAGCCTCCGCAATGACCATCCCCTGGGTTTCCGTTGTTGAAGAAAAGAGAAAAATATCGCCGATGGAGTAATAAGCAAGGATCCCTGGGTAGGAGACATTGGTGATAAATATTACGCGCTTATTTCTTCGGTGCTGCCGGTGGAGCTCGGCATCAAGCGGGCCGTTGCCAACTATTGCCAAATAAACATTTTCATCTTTAATGTGTTCAAACGCTTTAAAAAGAAAAGGGATATTCTTTTCCTTGGAAACACGCCCGGCGTAGACCAGGACAATCGCATCATGGGGGATATGATGCTGAGACCGCAATGTTGCGCGAGCCTCTGGCAAGGACGCTGGAAGCTTGTCGATCTCAACCCCGGAGGGAATAATTTCGATCTGTTTTTTAACGCCTAAGCTTTTCAGGTAGCGCCGGGCCATTTCCGACGGCGCGATCACGGTATCGACGCCATTCGCATATTGCCTGATATAAGCGGTAATCCCAAGCTTGGCTGCGGCTTTAGGGACAAACCGGGCGTAATGTGTATAGCGGGTAAAAAAGGTATGGAAAGAGTAGACCAGAGGGATGTTATTTTTTCTGGCGATCAACCGAGCAAGAAGCCCAGCCTGAAAAGGGGAGTGGCTGTGAATGATGTCGACCTCCGGCATATTTCTGACGAAAGGGATTGCCAGGCGAAAGTTAGGGTAGCCTCCGGCAATCGAAGGGAAGCGGGTAATATCAGGATCGGTGTCAATGTGTCCGGGATAAGAAGGTGCAAAGATATATACCCGATGACCCAAGCGACGGAGGTTGGTTGCCAGGATCTCAGCCGAGTTGGTCACCCCGGAAATATAGGGCTTATAAGAGTCCATGAAAAAAGCGATGTTCATGGCGCAAAGGCAAATGAGAGCCGCCCAAAAAGCCCATAATAAAGCCAAAAACATGAAAGGCTAGCGTTCATTTGCAGGCCTTGTTGTAAATGGACTTGACAGAGCGAGGCCTGCAAGCCATAATGGTTGTGAGCGGTAAGACCGTTGCGGGTTGTCTGATGTGTTCCCATCCATCTGGTTGGCAAAAGCATCAGCATAAAAAACTCGCAGGGCGCGCTCATTTTTTTATAGATATTGTTCATTGAACCGCACCTTCTTCTTAAATAGATCATACCAGGAGAAATCCTTGCGCTCGTAAGAACGAAAAATTCCCCAGCTAAAGAGATCTGCCGCCTGGATTCCCTTATAAGCTGTTGAATCAGCGTGTCTAATGTTTAAAGGAACTTTGGGGTTAAGGCGCCCCCTTAATTGGGCTTCAATGTAGCGATTAAATTCTTTTATTTCGCGCTTTCCTTTGCACTTGTCCGCGATTAAGTTGACTTGAACAGCGGCTTTTTCAAAATGGATTTGATCTAAAACTTTTCGGGCGACATAATTATAAACGCGTTCTTTTTCGCGAGTAAGGCTCTCGTATACTCTTTTTTTATTTAGAGATAAAGAAAAAATGGCAAAAGGGATATTTTCTATAAGTTTATAAAAGTACTTTTTAATCTCAATAACAGAAGAAGATCCTTTTAATTCTAGAACCACGCGTTTCCCGTTCAATTTTCTGTCCAGCGTTTTTTTAACGGCATTGATTAGCTGACGGTTGTTGTCAACGCCTTGAATGGCTAATATCGCTATAGTAAAGTATTTCGAGGGCTTTTTGTTGACGAAATCAAAACCCAAATCGCCGCTTTCATCTAAATATAAATACCACATAGAATCCCCTTTCCCATCTTATATAAACGGATCGATAAATCAAGCAAGTGTTGCCATAAAAGTAGCCTTTGGCTTAAAGAAAAAACAAAAGGTTGAATCTAAGACTAGGTTGTATTTATTTGTTTTGGCAAGGGCTTGGCGATTGTTGTTAATTCCAGCAAGGGCATTGATTTTTATGGAAAGAGTCATTTCTTCGTGGGGAGGAAGATATGAAATATGGTTAGGATGGTAGCGGAAAACCTCCGTTGTTTCATAGGAAAAATAAGGGGGACAAGAAAGGAGAAGGCTTTTAAAGGAAATCCCCCTGCTGGCAAGGTTTGTTATGTTGAATCTTAGTTCCAGGCTAGTAATAGTTTTATTACAAGAACTAAAAGGGAACGAAGGGTTGCTAACGACAATATTCGGAAATTGGCCGCGAAAAGAATAAAATGCCCAGGCCCCGGCCATTATTGAACAAAGAAAAGCGACAAGCCTAAAAAAGAAAAACGTTGTCATTTCTCCCCCTCCACCACCTTGATCTCCTCCTCCGTCAGCCCGTATAGCTTATAGACCTCGGCGTCGATCTGTTTGTCTGTTTTGGCAATTTCTTCTTTAAGCTGGAGCCAATTATTGCTATTTTCAGGCGTGGCTTTAAGTTGTTTGTTGAGATTAATCATCTGTTTCGACAATAGAACCAGTTTATTGTGGGATTCCTTTTGGCCGACAATAGAAGGATTTATGGGTTTGATTGGCAATTGTGCAACTTGTCTTGTTTGTATTTCTGAAAACACTTTTTTTGTAGATTTTAAGAAAGTTGAATAATAATAATTTATTAGTTTTGAGTTGAAAAGAGCCAAATAATATTTTAAATCATTATTTGCCCCTTTTTTTAAGTTCATAACAATTAATGTGTTTAAAGCATAAAACTGATTATCATCAAAGGCGGCAATCAATCGATCGCCTACGCGCCGAAAGAACAATTTTT
>JAHJKL010000037.1 GCA_018822365.1 Candidatus Margulisiibacteriota bacterium | reverse complement strand
CCGAAAAAGATCGTCGACCTGGAAGTGGAGTATGTTAAAAGCCTCGGCGTTCAGATCGTTTCCGACCATTTAGTCGATGATCTCAATGAGTTGTTAAATGATTATCAGGCGGTCTTTATCGGTTCCGGGGCCGGCCTGCCGAACTTTTTGGGCATTCCCGGCGAAAACTTGCCGGGAGTTTATTCGGCCAATGAATTTCTTTTTCGGGTCAATATGATGAAAGCCTACAAGTTCCCGGAATATTTAACTCCGGTCAAGATCGGCAAGCGGGTCGCGGTGATCGGAGCGGGGAACGTGGCGATGGATTCAGCCCGTGTTTCTCTCCGTTTGGGTGCGGAAGAAGCGCTGATCGTTTATCGTCGCTCCAGGGGGGAGATGCCGGCCCGCCGGGAAGAGATTGTCCGCTGTGAAGAAGAAGGGGTGAAGTTCCATTTGTTGACCGCTCCGATCGCTCTTAATCCGGACCAGTCCGGCTGGGTAAAGGAAATGGAGTGCGAAAAAATGGAATTGGGGGAACCGGATCAGAGCGGCCGCCGCAGACCGATAGCGGTCCCGCAATCCGAGTTCAAACTGCCGATCGACACGGTTATCGTCGCGATCGGCAATTCGCCAAACCCACTTATCCCTCATCGGAACCAGGAGCTGCGGGTAAACGAACGGGGGGGAGTAATTATCAATGATGCGCAGTCCACTTCTTTGCCGGGTGTTTTTGCCGGAGGAGATATTGTCCGCGGTTCGGCGACGGTTATCTCGGCGATGGGGGATGGAAAGCGGGCGGCCAGGGAGATTGACTCATATTTGCGCGCTGCTGGCCAGAGCCGCTGATATCAGGTATAATTTCAGCAAATGAAACTGGCTTTAGCCCAGATCAACCCAACCGTTGGCGACCTTGAAGGGAATGCCCGGAAAATCATTGACCATATAAACCGGGCTAAAGTTGGTGCGGCCGATCTGATAATTTTCCCGGAGCTCGCCCTGACCGGTTATCCTCCCGAAGACCTTCTTTTAAAACCGCAATTTATTGATGACAACCTGTCCTGGCTAAAAGGTGTTGCCGCTGCCGCCAAAGGGATCGCGGTCTGTCTGGGTTTTGTCGATAAACGAGGACGCAAACTCTATAACGCCGCCGCTTTTCTTGCTGATGGTAAGATCAAAACGATCTATCACAAAGCAAATTTGCCAAATTATTCGGTCTTTGATGAAAAAAGATATTTTGCGGAGGGGGACAAGCCGGCAATCGTCAATTATCGGGGAACAAAGATCGGACTTCTCATCTGTGAAGACCTTTGGGTCGATCCGGGGCCGTATCTGACCGAAGCCCGTCAGGGAGCCAGGCTTATTCTCAACATTAACGCTTCGCCATATCATTGCGGGAAGGTCCGCGAACGGGAAAAGCTGGTCAGGGCCAGAGCGAAACGGACCGGCGCTTATGTCGTGTATGTGAACATGGTCGGCGGTCAGGACGAGCTGGTCTTTGACGGCGGAAGTATGGTCGCTTCCCCGCGAGGGAAGTTGATCGCGGCCGCCGGACAATATCGCGAAGAGCTGCTTTTTGTTGATTTAAAAGATGGGGGAAAGGTTTCTCCCTGGCTGGACGATGAGGAAGAGGTTTATAACGCTCTTCTCCTTGGAGTTAAGGATTATGTTAATAAAAACGGTTTTTCCGAAGTAGTGATCGGATTGTCGGGCGGGATCGACTCTGCTTTGACTTTGGCGATCGCGGCCGACGCTCTGGGGCCGGAGCGGGTCCATGCCATTTTTATGCCTTCTGATTACACCTCCAGGCAGAGTTGTACCGACGCGAAAGAAGCTGCTTTCCGTCTTGGAGCAAAAATGGAAACACTGCCGATCAAAGAGCCGTTTAAACGGACCTTGAGCGAGCTTCGGCCGTTGTTTAAAGGCCGGCCGGAGAACATTGCCGAAGAGAACCTGCAAGCCAGGATCCGCGGCAATTACCTGATGGCCCTGTCCAATAAATTTGGCTGGCTGGTCCTGACGACCGGAAATAAGTCTGAAATGTCAGCTGGATATTGCACCCTTTACGGAGATATGGCCGGTGGATACGCGGTACTTAAGGATGTGCCAAAAACCCTGGTTTACCGGTTAGTGGACTGGCGCAATGCCCAGCGGGAAGTAATTCCCGGATCAATTATTGATCGGCCGCCGACCGCCGAGCTTAAGCCAAACCAGAAGGACCAGGACACCCTTCCCGAATATGAACTGCTCGACCGGATCATCAAGGAGTATGTTGAAGAAAACAAAAGTGTGGCGGAAATTGTTAAACTTGGTTGTCCAAGAGAGACGGTGGCTAGAGTAGCCGGTATGATCGATCGGGCCGAATATAAGCGCCGCCAGGCGCCGCCCGGGCCCCGGATAACCTCGCGGGCTTTTGGGAAGGATTGGCGGCTACCGATAACAAATAAATACAAGGAAAAGGTGAAATAATGGCGCTAACAAAACAGATGGCAGACGAAATAATGAAAAAATATCAGGGCGAAGCTAGGGGGGTGGCGTTTTTAACAGATGCAGAATATGTTAGGAAAAGGTGGGGCGCCGAAGGGTTAGCCAAAGTAAAGGAAGCCTTATGTGTTCTCGGATACCCGATTGAATATGAAAAGATCAAAGCTCTGGCCTGGCTGCCGCTTGGCCAGAGGGTCCTTTCAATGTCTGTCATTGTTGATACTTTCAATATGTCCCGGGCGGAAGTAGAAGAAATGGGGTATACCGCTCCTAAATTATCATTTTTAATGAAATGGGTGGTCAAATATTTTGCTTCAGTCAAAGAAACGATCGAACAGGCCCCGTTGGTTTGGAAGAAGCACTACACAAGCGGGGAACTGGAGACCATGAACCAGGAGGGAGACAATTATGCCTTAGTTAAAATTAAAGGTTTAGTTTTATCGGACAAATGGATCAACTATCTACAGGGGTTTTTGCGCCGGGTGACCGAGTATTCGACCGGGAAGCCCGTATTTTGTGAATTAATTAGCTCGACGGAATCGGAGGGAGCGCTGTATGAGTTTAAGCTTTGGTGGGATAAATGACCGCTGAAACTAACGTTGAACTGCTCCAGATCGCCGATTATATGGAGGATATGTGGGCTTTTCTGCCGATCCCCATCGTCCATGTCAGCCCGGTTGGGATCATTACCGACGCTGATCAGGCGGCGGCAGAATATTTTGGCCAAGCCAGAGAAGATATCATTGGCCAAAAATATGTCGATCTTTTTGACAACGTTGATCTGGCGGAAAAAATAGGAAGGGAAACGATCGGGGTCGGAAAGGTGGTTAACCGGGAATCTATGGCTAAAAAGAAGAGCGGTGAAACCTATCCGGTCTTGATCAGTACTCTGTTGCGCCGGGATGACCAAAATGTTGTGGTCGGCTTTTTTGCTTCTATAGTTGACCTGACCCAGTCCAAAAAAGCCGAAACAGAACTGGTTAAACTGGAAGAGCGATATCGCAACACTCTTGATTCGATGCTTGAAGGGTTTCAGATCATCGGGTATGACTGGCGCTACCTCTATGTTAATGATGTGTGCGCCAGGCAGGGAAAGAGAAAAAAAGAAGAACTTCTGGGTCATTCCATGATGGAGGCCTATCCGGGGATCGAAAAAACCGAGATGTTTTCGCGGCTCAAGCGCTGTATGGAACAGCGTGTCCCTTTCCGGATGGAAAACGAGTTTGTTTTTCCCGATGGAAGCCGGGGATGGTTTGAGCTTAATATTCAGCCGATGGCTGACGGTATTTTTGTGGTTTCGCAGGATATTTCCGAGCGGCGACGCGCCGCGACGGAGCTGGAAAAAAAGGTCAAAGAGCTCGAAGAGTTCCATTCGCTGGCGGTTGGCCGCGAACTGCGGATGATTGAACTGGAAAAAGAGAACGATAAGCTGCTGACTGAGTTGGGCCGCCCTCCCAGGTACGCCTCTTCTTGATTGTCTTACAAAGATGTAGTAAGATATACAATATTGTAGGGGATGTGAAATGCGGCAAACTTTTGTTGAAACGCTAATTGAGGTCAGCGCGGCGCTGGCCGCTTCGCTCGATCTGGAGAAGACCCTGAACTCCATTTTAATGGTCCTGGCTGATTCACTGGAGATGCAGCGCGGGACTATTACGCTGGTCGATCCAGCGACCAATGACCTGCGGATCGAGGTTGCATCCGGCCTGACCAGGGAAGAAAAAGAACGCGGCCGATATAAGATCGGTGAGGGGATCACCGGACGGGTTGTGGCGACCGGGCAGCCGATGGTTATCCCCGACATTGAAGCCGAGCCCCTGTTTTTGAACCGGACCCAGGCGAGACGAAACCTCAAAGAGAGAAAATTTGCCTTCCTTTGCGTACCCATTAAAGTCGGAAATAAAGTTATTGGCGCCCTCTCGGTAGATCGGCTGTTCAAAGGGGCGGTTTCTTATGAGGAAGATATCCGGGTTTTAACTATAATCGCCGCGATGGTCGGCCAGGCGGTCAAGCTGCGCGAACTGGCGGAAAAGGACAAGGAAATAGTCGTTTCAGAGAACATTAAATTGAAAAGAGAGTTAAAGGGGAAGTATAAATTCGGCAATATTATTTATAGTTCTTCAGTTATGGAGGCGGTGATGGAAGGGGCGGTCCAGGTGGCCGATAGCTCCGCGACTGTTCTGCTTGGCGGTGAATCCGGGACAGGGAAGGAACTGGTCGCGTCCGCAATTCACTATGCCAGTCCGAGACACGAAAAGCCTTTCATAAAAGTTGCCTGCGCCGCTTTGCCGGAAAACCTTCTGGAATCTGAATTGTTTGGTTATGAACGAGGCGCCTTTACCGGAGCGCAAGAGCGCCGGGCGGGTCGTTTTGAGCTGGCCAACGGCGGGACGATCTTTCTTGACGAAATAGGGGACTTGACCATTTCTACCCAGGTCAAACTGCTGCGGGTCCTGCAGGAGCGGGAGTTTGAACGGCTAGGTGGGTCTCAAGCGATCAAGGTTGATGTTCGGATTATTTGTGCGACCCATCGCAATTTGGAAGAGATGATCAGGGAAAGAAAATTCCGTGAAGATCTATATTACCGGATAAATGTTTTTCCAATTACCCTGCCGCCATTGCGGAAAAGAAAAGAAGACATCCCCCTGTTGGTTGATTATTTTATTGATAAATTTGGCAAGACAAACAAAAAAAAGATCAAAGGGATCAATCGAGCGGCGCTGGATTGTTTAATGGCGTATGCTTTCCCCGGTAACGTTAGAGAATTAGAGAATATTATTGAAAGGGCAGCGGTAATTTGTCAGAAGGAGATTGTTACCCCTAAAGAACTGCCGTCAAACCTGACCTCCCTTAAAGAGTTTGAGCTCAGTGTCCAAGGCGCCTTGTTGCCGGAGATCGTCGCCTCGCTGGAAAAGCAAAAGATTGAGGAAGCCTTGAAGCTTCATCGGACCCAGCGATCCGCCGCAAAGGTCTTGGGCTTGACCGAAAGAATGCTTGGGTACAAAATTGCTAAGTATAAGATCACAGCTTAAGCCCCCTCTTATGTATACAATAACGTAGGTCAACATACAATAACGTATCAATATTTCTCGTTAACCCCTCTGTTATGCTCAGGCAATAGAATTGCTTTGTTAGGGGTAAGGAGGGATCAGACATGAAAAATATGGTGCTTGCGGTTTTTGCGGTTTTTTTGTTGTTAGTGGGTGGTGCTTCGGCTACGCCGTCGACCCAGATCTGGAACCCGTCGACCGATATCCAGGGGGTTGGGGGCTGGCATTTTGGAATTGATGATTATTATACTGTTGAGGACCGGAGTTCAGGCGGCTACCAGTTCCAGACCGATTTGGGCCTGACCTACGGGCTGCTGCCTGGTTTGGAAGTGGGGGTCGATTCTTTCCTGCCGCCGGGCGCGCCGGGGAGTTCGTTAGCCTTCAACGTGAAATACGGTTTAGCTGAAGGAGAGATGATGCCGGCTTTGGCGATCGGCGGGTTCGGTTTTGGTCTGCAGCCGGGCGTGACCGATCTGAATGTAGTCTACGGGGTTGCCGCCAAGACCTTTGCTTTTGGGCGGCTCTCGGCCGGTTATTTCCTGGGTAATGAAAAGCTGCTGGTCGATACCAACGGCGCTAAGGATAACGCCGGTGTGATCGTGACCTGGGATAAAGCGGTGACCGACAAGATTTGGCTATGCGTTGATTATGCCGGGACGAAGTCGGCGCTCGGAGCTGCTTTTATCGGCGGTTCGTACGTTTTTTCGGCCAATACTTCAGT
>JAHJKL010000036.1 GCA_018822365.1 Candidatus Margulisiibacteriota bacterium | reverse complement strand
GCGGCGGCGTAAGCTTATTGATCGGAATATTTCTTTTTTCCCGTTACCATTCCGGGTTGGGGCGTAATTATTTTTTTCTTACCACTTCGGTGTTTTTATTGGCGATCGCGGAAGCCTTTCTCCGCTTAGCCCCTGATCTTCAGACCGCGAAAATACTCGGGCCGCTGACGGCCGCCTGCTGGTACTGCACTTTTCTGGTCTATATATATTTTGCCGCTTCCTTTGCCGAAAGGAAATTCAAATATTGGCCGGTTGTTTCTTTGCTGACCGCCGGGTTCCTCTGGCTCTACGCGACAACGAATATTGTTGTTTCCGGTTATCAGCGCTATAACTATGGTTATGGCCTTGTCCCTGGCCAGGGATATTATTTGAATTCGATCTTAACTATCGGGTTGCTTTCTGTCGGGCTCTACTATTTGATCATAACCAATAAAGGAGCCAAAGAGTATTATCGCCGCCGCCAGGCAGGAATATTTATCATGGCGACTATCCTGCTGGCGGTTGTCGGAGAAATAATCGACCATTGGTTGATATTTATTGGGCGCAATTATGTTCCGCTTGGCTTGGTCTCGGTCGCGGCCATAGTTGTTATTGCCGCTGTTGTCATTTTACGTTATGCCCCGATCTTTGGCGTGACCAAAGGAGAAATAGCGGAGGCGGCGACGAATGCCTTGAACGACCCTCTTTTTATTGTTGATAACGAGAAAAAGATAAGATACATTAATCCGGCGGTAAAAAATATTACCGGTTATGATATCAGCGACCTGGCCGGGCATGCTATTGAACTTTTATTTTCTCCGGAGAAAGAAAAAACAGCAAACCTGAAGAAGAAAAACGGAAAATATACCTTGGTGAAACTGGAAATGTTTAAACTTTCCGGCGATCAGGGTTTCATTTATTTGGCCAAGGACCTGGCACCGGCGGTTAAAATGCGTAAAGCGGTCCATAAAATGACCGCGCAAAACAACATTGTTTTGCGCAGGGAAAAGCTCATCGTTGAAAAGATCAACAAGTTTGCCGCTGCCTGCAGTCGGCAGGAAGGGGAGAACATCTGGAAAGAGATCGTTGAGAATGAGGGTAAACTGGTAGAGGATGCGTTGCGCCCGGTTTATCAAATTGTCAGCGATTATTTGGAGTTGACCTCGAATAATCTGAACACAAGGAAACAAATGACGGAGAAAATAGCGGAGATAGAAAGGTCAAACCGTTTAATGGTTGACCGTGAACAGCGCCTGCAAGAGCTTGAGAGGAAATATGCGGAGCTGAAAAACAGATGAGTTCAATATTTTATTTTGATCTGATCGGAAAAATAATATCGGCTGTTTCGTTGATCAGCCTGGCGGCAATTATTTACCTTAACAATCGCGCATCTTTGCCCAATCGGAACATTGCGGCGACTTTTGTGTTTTTAGCCTTATGGGTTTTGTCTTTGGTTGTTAGGATGTTCGATCCAAACCCGGCCGATCAAATATATTTCAGTCGTTTTTCGCATTTGTTCGGCGCTGTGGCGATCGCGGTGTTTAGTTATTCGATCATTTCTTTTCCGGATGAAAAAGACCTCCCCCCGCTGATCAAATGGGGGATAATCGGGACAGGCCTGCTTTTTGGCTTGCTGGCGGTCTTTACCGATCATGTTTTAAGCGGCTATCAAGCGGCGCCGCCTCCCTTTATTTATTTAGGAGAGGTGCTTGGCGGTCCTCTTTATCCTCTTTTTCTTGTTTATTGGGGAACTCTGCCAATTTTAGCGGTCTTGCGTTTGCTCTCAAAATATGTCCAATCCCGTGATCAGGAAAGAGTGAGGATCGGTTATTTACTGGCCGCGTTGATCATTGGGGTTGCCAATGTAACTTTTTTTAATATATTTCTGCCATATTATGGACCGATCGATACTACCTCAGTCGGTCCAATATTGGTAATTTTACCGGTCATTATTATCGCTTATTCGATCTTTAAGCATGGGTTGTTTAAGCTCAATCCCAAGATAGCGGCCGATGAAATTATTAACGCGTTAGGTGAGATGGTAATTATTTATGATCTAAATGGTCAGGTTGTCTATTGCGGGAATAAGCAGTATATATTTAAACCGGAGGAGGCCCAGGAAATTATTCGCTTGGTTATTGAAAAAGACCGGATTTACGGAAAAAGGATGCGGTTGCGGGACCGGTGGGTAGATATTTCGGCGATGTTTTTGCCCCATGGGGGAGGAGTGGTGGTGGTTGTTTATGACCTGACCAGCCTGGAAAAGGAGATTGTCAGCGAACAGTTCCTTCAGCGCGAGATCCAGATCGGCATTGAAAGGGAAACAATATTGCGCAAATTACTCGCAAGCCTGGCGACCACTTTTGAGGAAGAAGCGCTTTCCAGGCTATCGGCGGAAGCGAAAATGATCCTGGGTTTTGATGAACAGGCCTTGCCGGCCATAGAGAAGATGGTTGCCAGAGCAAAAGAACGGAGCATCCTGCTTCATAAGATGGAAAGTGACAGGCAAGATCTGGAAAAAAGGATCGGAGAAATTGAACAGATCCAGCGTCAAGGTGTGCAAAGAGAGCTGAAAATGATAGAATTAAAGAAGAAAATCAGTGAACTGGAGGAAAAGATCAAATGAAAAAGAAACCCTGGTCCGGGCGCTTCCGAACCCCAATGGCCGAATCGGCAGAAATATTTTCCAGCTCGATAAAATATGACGTCAGGCTTTACAAACACGACATTGTCCAGAACATTGCCTATGCCGGGGCGCTGCTCAAGGCGAAAGTGTTAAGTTCTCAAGAGTGCAATAAAATAATCAAAGCGTTGGAAGAGATCCTTAAAGGGATAGAGAAGGGCTCGTTGAAACTTAAGCCGGAATTGGAAGACATTCACATGAACATTGAGTCCGCCTTGATCGATAAGATCGGAGATATCGGCAAGAAGCTGCACGCAGGCCGCAGCCGCAACGATCAGGTCGCGACCGATGCCAGGCTCATGGTCAAGTACGAAACGACCGAAATTATTTTTATGATCAAGAAGCTCCAAGCCGTTATCGTGAACCTGGCGGATGAAAACCTCAAGGTGATCATGCCCGGATATACTCATTTGCAGCGGGCCCAGCCGGTCCTGTTTTCGCATCATTTAATGGCTTATTTTGAAATGCTGCAGCGGGATAAGGAGCGGTTCCTCGCCTGTCAGAAAGCGGCCGATGTCATGCCTCTTGGCTCAGGAGCCCTGGCCGGGAACAGCTTCGGGATCAATCTTGATCTGCTGGCCAAGGAGTTAGGGTTTGCTAAGATAAGCAGGAACAGCATTGACGGTGTTTCTGACCGGGATTTTGCCATTGATTTTGTGTATGCCTGTTCAATGTTGATGATGCATATTTCCAGATTTTCTGAAGAGCTGATCATCTGGTCTTCCTTTGAGTTCAACTTTATCACCCTGTCGGATAAATACACGACCGGTTCTTCGATCATGCCGCAAAAAAAGAACCCGGACCTGGCGGAGCTTTCCAGGGGGAAGACCGGGCGGGTATTTGGGAGCCTGGTCGGCCTTTTGACCATGATGAAAGGGTTGCCGCTCGCTTATAACCGGGACCTGCAGGAAGACAAGGAAGCGCTGTTCAATGCCCTGGATACGGTTAAAGGGGTCCTGTCGGTTTATCCGGAGATGCTGGAAACCATGAAGGTCAATGCCGAGATCATGGCGGCGGCGGTCAAAAAAGGGTTTTTAACGGCAACCGACCTGGCCTATTATCTGGTCCGCAAAGGGGTTCCTTTCAGGGAAGCTCATGAGATCGTTGGGAAAATTGTTGCTTACTGCGAAGAATCAAACATGCAGCTGGAATATATGTCGCTCAAGCAGCTGAAAGAGTTCTCGGCATACTTTGAGTATGACTCGACCCGGGTCCTGTCGGCGGAAAGCAGCATCGCCAGCCGGGATCTGCTGGGGGGAACAGCAACTAAGCGGGTCAGGGAGGCGATCAAGAATGGTCGAAAAAACCTTCTTCATGATAAAGCCTGACGGGGTCGCCCGCGGCCTGGTCGAAGAGATCTTGAAGAGAGTGACCAACGAACCAGGGCTAAGGATCGCTGAAAGCCGTGAGGTTTCGGTTACCCGCCAGCAGGCAGAATCGCTATATGCTCCTCATCTCGGGAAAAAATTCTACGATGGCTTGATCAAATTCATTACTTCAGGTCCGGTGGTCGCCAATCTTGTTGAAGGAGAAGGAGCGATCTCCAGGATCAGGGAGTTGATGGGAGACACCGACCCATTGGCGGCTGAAAGAGGGACTATTCGGGGAGATTTGAAAGAGGCTGAAGTTATTAATCATGATGGAATAATCAAGAACTTGGTCCACGGTTCTGATAGTGCCGGCGCCGCCAGCCGCGAGTTGGCCATATTTTTCTCGCGATCATGAGAAATTTGCTCCTGATCATGTTAATGTTGCTGGTTCTGGGACCAGCGAACTCGTTGAACGAAAAAAACTACCCATACCTGGGGGTTGTTTCCGATTATGCCCATGTTCTGACCCCTTCGGCACAGGACAAGATCGAACGCCAGGCGGAGACCCTGAAACGGATCACATCGGTCAACTTATGCGTTGCCACATTTTATTCCATAAATACCAACGAAGTAACCAGCTACGGAGAAGAATTGTACAGCCGCTGGGATGTCGGCCAGTCAGACAAAAAGCTTGACCACGGCATATTGATCATCATTACCTGGGCGGAGCAGAATGTCAGGATCTTTGTGGGGGAAGGGGTTGCCCCGGTCTTAAACGAAAAAGTGAGAGAAAGCATGGAATTTTCGATCATCGGCGAACTCAGCCGGGGGAATTTTTCAGATGCGGCGGTCTTTGGCGCGACCGCTGTTACCCAGCTGATCCTTAGCGGACCGCTGCCGGAAAGTCCCAGGTCGGAAATGCTGGCCTGGCTCTTCCCTCTAAGCGTCTTGTTCCTCTTTACTTTTTTGGCTCCACTGGCTTTTTCTGGCGACCATACCATGACCTACAGCATTGCCCTGGGGGGGATCTTTGGTTATGTCTTTTTTGGCTTTCTTGGAATGATCGTTTTGGCTGGGATCTCGTTCCTGCTTAACTTGCTTCGTTTAAGGGGGTAATTGGCCGTGAAGCGTTTTTTAGTCATCTTTTTTGTCTTGTTTTACGGTCTTTTAATGTCGGCCGGAGGAGGGGAAGTCGTTTTTCCTTCCGCTAAAGGATTTGTCAATGATTTTGCCGGAGTGATCGAGCCGGCCGCCGCTGAAAAAACAGAGAAGCTCTGCCAGCTTCTTGAGCAAAAGACCGGCGCAGAACTGGCAATCGTGACGGTGAAAACAGTCATGCCGCTTGACCCGAAAAGCTATGCGGTTAAATTGTTCGAGAAATGGGGGATCGGCAAAAAAGGGAAAGACAACGGGCTTCTGCTCCTGGTCGCGGTTGACGACCATCGGGTCGAGATCGAAGTCGGTTACGGCTTGGAAGGGACGATCAACGATGCTCTGGCGGGACAGATCTTGGATGCCTATGTTATGCCGAACTTTAAAAAAGGGGATTTCAGCGGCGGCATATACCGCGGAGCGGCCGCTCTGGCCGAACGGATCGCCGCCGCGCAAAAAGTTGAACTTGGCAATGAATACCAGGGGATAAAAAAACAATTTAATTCGGAAAACGATGATTCGTTCTCGGATATTTGGTTGATCTTGGGGATTATTGTTTTGCTTTTTGTCGCTTTGGCCCTGTCCAGCGTCATTCCCGGTCTTTGGGGCTTGGCCTTTGGCGCTTTCTTCGGTTTTTCCGTTGCTGGGGTCGTTGGGGCGGTAGTTGGAGCAATAATTGGTTTTGTGTTATCATTCTTTATCAAATCTATCCCTGGTGGAGGCTCCGGAGGTGGATCGTTCGGTGGTGGATCATTTGGTGGTTTTGGTGGCGGGAATTTTGGTGGTGGAGGATTTGGCGGCGGACGGAGCGGTGGCGGCGGAGCCGGACGAAGTTGGTAAATAAGCGGTAAGCTTAAAGCTTTTATAAGGAGGATCACATATGAATAAGTGGCTGATCGGTATATTAGTAGTTATTGTTCTCTTAGGGATCTGGTCGGTTGGAGTTTACAATGGACTGGTCGGCAAAGACCAGGAGGTAAAACAGAGCTGGGCGCAAGTAGAGAACCAGCTCCAGCGCCGCTATGACCTGATCCCGAACCTGGTCGAGACGGTCAAAGGGTACGCGACCCATGAAAAAGAGCTCTTTGAGAACGTGGCCGCCGCCCGCTCCGCCTGGGCTGGGGCGAAGAACAGCACCGAGAGGATCAACGCTGCTAACCAGGTTGAAGGGGTTCTTGGCAGGTTGCTGGCCGTCGTAGAGAGTTACCCGCAGTTGAAAGCTTCGGAAAATTTCCGGGCTTTGCAGGACGAACTGGCCGGGACCGAAAACCGGATCGCCGTCGCCAGGATGAGATATAACGATATGGTCCAAAGCTACAACGTCACCGCTAAGTCGATCCCGACCGTTTTTGTCGTCAGGTTGTTCGGCTTTGACCATGAAAAGATCTTCTTTGCCGCTCCCGGAGAGGCAAAAGAGGCCCCAAAGGTTAAATTTTAAATCCGATGAAAATCAAAATTGAGTGCGGCTCGATCGTGGACTTTAAATGCGACTTGCTGGTGGTTAACGAGTTTGCCGGAATAAAACAACCGGGCGGAGCGACAGGCGCGGTCGATAGGGCGTTGGGTGGACTGATCGGCAGGCTGACGCGCGATGGTGAGATCAGTGGTAAATTGGGCGAAGTGACCATGCTGCATGCCCTGCCGGGGGTTAAAGCGACGAAAGTAGCGATCGTCGGTTTGGGGAAAAGCGAAGATTTTGATCTGGACGCGGTCAGGACCGCGTCGGCCGCGGCGATCAAAAAAGCCTTGGAGATCAGGGCAAAAACGGTCGCGACCATTATTCATGGGGCGGGGATCGGGGGATTAGAACCGGAAGAGGCGGCCAAAGCTGTGGTCGAAGGTTCAGTCCTGGGTGTTTATAATTTTGCCGGTTACGCCAAAGAGAAAGAAAGACCGGACCATAAGATCGAGACCCTGGTGTTGGTTGATCATGACAAGGCCAAGGTCTATGCCATCAAAAAAGGGGTTGAGTTGGGGCGGATCATTGCTGAAGCGGAAAACCATGCTCGCGATCTGGTCAACACCCCGTCAAATAAAATGACCCCGACCAATTTTGCCAAAGTTGCCGAACACATTGCCAGGATAAACAAATTAAAATGCACCATTGTTGATCCCAAAAAGGTGGGGATGGAAGCGCTTTGGGCGGTCGCCAAAGGGTCTAGTGAGCCGCCGAAGCTGGTGGCGATCGAATATCCGGGGAATCCCCGTTCCAAAGAAAAGCTGGCGCTGATCGGCAAAGGGATCACTTTTGATTCCGGCGGGATCTCCCTCAAACCGTCAAAGAAAATGGGGGAGATGAAGACCGATATGGCGGGGGCGGCTGCTGTTTTGGGGACGATGAGCCTTCTTGCGGACCTGAAACCAAAATGTAATGTTATTGGCATTATGCCGCTGACCGAGAACATGCCTTCGGGCCACGCGACCCGGCCGGGGGATGTGGTTGGTTCATTGTCGGGGTACACGATCGAGGTATTAAATACCGATGCGGAGGGGCGGATGATCCTGGCCGACGCTATTACCTACGCAAAACAGCGCGGCGCGACCCGGATCATTGACATCGCGACCCTGACCGGCGGGTGCATTGTCGCTCTGGGGGATGCCGCGACCGGAGTGATCGGCAACGACCAGGAGTTTATCGATCATATTATCAGAGTAGGCAACCGCTGCGGCCAAAAAATGTGGCAGCTCCCCCTGTATGATGAATACAAGGAAGCGTTAAAGAGCCGGATCGCCGATATTAAAAATACTTCAGAGACCGGCAAGGCCTCGCCTTCATCGGGAGGCGCTTTCCTGGCCAAGTTTGTCGGAGAGCTCCCCTGGGCCCATCTTGATATTGCCGGGACCGCTCATCTAGACAAAGCAAATGGGTATCTGCCGGAAGGGGCGACCGGCGTGCCGGTCAGGACCCTGATCGAATATATTACCAGGCAAGGGTGATGAGAAAGTTCTGGCTGCTGCTTTTGTGGGTTTCATTGAGCCTTCCTCTTGTTGCCGTCGTATTTTCGACAGATGGGATCCCTTCTCAACTGGCGACGGAAAACGACCCGAAATTACAGTATCTCTATCGGGTTAAGATAGTTAACGTCGCGGGGGGGTCGATCGAGGTCAGTCTCGACGCGCAGAAGCGATGGCAGTTGATCGGCCATGTTTTATACCCAACGACCAGGGTCAATCGCGATGGCTATGCCGCCTCGCGGTGGGTTGGGGATGGCGAAGTTGCCGCGACCGCGGTCAATGCGATCCACGTCAAGACCAGTAATGACGAAAAAAGCGGCAAAGGGATAATATTTAGCCTCTTGCCGAAAGAACAGCTTCGCCCTCCCAAAGCGTACGATTCTTATCTAAGTCCGGATTCTTCAATTTACACCGATATTCCAGCCGGTACGGAGCTCTTTGGCGGCGGCTCCGCTCCCTTTGTCGGCAACAGGGTCTTCTTTTCCAGACAGTCGGATTACCTTTACCCAATTACCCCTGATTACCAGCCGGCGATTGGCGATGTTTTTACCATAATGGTAAAGCGGCCGGCCGATTATCCGACTGAGATCGATTTTGAAAACAATTTTGGCGGGAAGATAACGATCAAATATCTTGGCGGAAGAAATCGAACGATCGCTACCGTTTTGCGGCCGGTGGTTGGGGTCGGCCGTTTTGAAGGGACGGTGTACGCTTCGACCGGGCGGATCAGAGCCAACCATGCCGGCGTTATTGACGTCTCAACCTCGCCGCTGGGAGAGATCGGCGGCTTCCAGATGGTCCCGGCCGAGCACGGCTCCGAACTTAAATATGTCAGAGAAAAGACCCAGTGGCTGGTGATCGGTCCACCGCTGGTGGGGAGTGGGTCGCTGGAAGGGATCGCGCCGTTCTTTCGCTATTTTATTCAGCCCTCTTACCGGGCAAGCGACATTTTTGACGATGAAAACTGGGAGAAAAAACTGTTGAGCCGGTTTTTAGTCGAGGTTAAATATACCGGTGAAGAGAACTGGCAGGCGATGCCATCGCTCTCCTTAGACAGGAACAAATCACTCCCCAAATGGGCTGATACTGCGCTCGATAAAGTTTCCGATATCAGGATCTTGTTCCCGATTACCGGTCAATAACTCCGGCAAACCGGCTCTCTTCCTTCAAAAGGGAGGGGGAAAGTATCTCGAACGTTAGCGATCTTGTTTTCATAAATATTAAACGGCATTTGGTTATCTTTAAGCGCCGCGTAAACCGCCCAAATTGCCAGGGCCCTCATATATTTAGGGGCCCGGCCGGTTTCATTGCCGTAAGGCCGGCTGGCATTGTTATACCTCATGTCACTGGGATTGACGTACCCTTCAGGGGTCCGAAACTCCCAATGCTGGCTGTCTGGACTTGAACTGTAAACAACATTATAAAAGCCATGCACGATATTCCAACCTTTGCGGACCAGGTCTTGGTTATTTGTTTGTTGTCCCAGCCTGATCTGGTGGGCGGCGTTCAGAAGCATAGTGCCGGTCCACCCCTCGTCTCCCTGTTCAGTCCGATTGGGGTCTCCATTAGACCCGCGAAGATTTACCAATCCCAGCGGCCCATGGTTGCCGACCATAGCCCAAGCTTCCCCATTGGTCCTGTAGATAGTTTGCAGTGAACGCGATGCTCGCTCATCAGAAACGGCGGTCGGCAGTCCGGTCATTGAAGCGTAGAAGTCGCCGAAAAACATGTCGGAATGGACATTGGCATTAATTCCCTCGGTTGTTGGAGAGAAAAAGGCATTGTAGTATCCACCTTCATTATTCCAGAGCAGGTCTAATACCGGGATTCCGGCCGCGTGCCAGTCGGCGTATCTTGTCGCGGTTTCATTATCTCCCAACAGCGTCGCCATGTTTTGGGCCGCTTGCAGAGCCGCCAGCCATTGAGTAACCACGTTTGGAGTATAACCATGGCCAGAGATTGT
>JAHJKL010000035.1 GCA_018822365.1 Candidatus Margulisiibacteriota bacterium | reverse complement strand
GATTTGGATCTCGGTGTTATAAGCCTTAACCTTCATTTGAAGGGTGTTGTAGGCGTTGTCAAAGAACATGTTCGCCATGTTGAACAAGCCTTCAGAGGCGATCATCCGATATTGGAGCTTGGAAGAGTGCGGCGATATTTCCAGGACCGTTTCCCGGATCGAATCGGAGATCTCCTGCTGGGCAGACTGGAGGTAAGCCATAGCCCGATACAGGTTCTCGGTCTGGACCATCTTGTTCCTGAAATCCATGAGTGAATTATAGAAAAAGTCCATCCCGGCCCCATCGTAATAATCAGAGTCAGCGTTTGGCCGACGGCTTATTGCCCCTTCCATGATATAACTGATCTGCTTCGCCATACTCTCTAACTGTTTCCCCATTTGGCGCCCTTCCGGGGTATTCATCTGCTCAAAAACGATAGCCATGGTCTGCAGAGCGCTTTCCAGCGCCCGCATATTGGCCCCAACCGCGTCCCCATACTGCCGGGTCGCTTCAAGCTTTTTCTTTTCGTTATCGATATCCTGCTGGCCGCCGGAAAAATAGTTGCCGACGTCGTCATACCAGGCGCGATCTTCTTTCTCCTGCTCGATCTCCCTCATCCTCTGCTGGTAGACCTGAAGGTTGTGATTGTAGACTTTTTTGTAAAGGCTGGAGATAAACTGCTGGACTATCTTCAACTTTTCCTTAGCGTTCTTGAACATCTTTTCCCTGGCGCTGGCGGTCGCTTCATCGGCCCCTTCTTCCGGCTGGACTTCGTACATGATCTCCCGAAGTTTATTGCTATGTTCATCTTGCGCGTCAAGGACCATTTTTAAAGCGAGCTGGGCGTTTGTTAACAGATTAAGATATATTAACAATTGGGCTAATTTTTCGCCGTTAACCGACTGATAGCCATTTCCCGCGTCACTGGTATATGACTCGTTATCAATGCCGGCGAACATTTCATCAAGAGTTGCTTCGGCATTGTCCAAAGAATCCGACGCGTGTTGGGTCGCGTTATTGTATTCGTCGGTATTCTCAATATAACCCGAATCAGTACTGCCGCTCATTGGGGTGGTGGAACCAGGCTGACTGCTGGAAGAAGAGCCATCAACTGAAGCGGCATCGCCGGTTTCTTGAGGTTCTATCGGTTCATCGCCGTTGGGGATGTATGGAGCCTCCCCGGGGACGCCAATATCGTCCCGGCTTTTGATATCATCAAAATAATTTGGGGTAATTCCTTGAATAGGCATCTCTATTTACTTATCGAATCCCATGGGGTAAAACTTGCGCAGGAGGAGGCTACTTTTTTGGCGTGTTTTTGCCAAGAATCTCATTGATTTTCTTGTTCTCTTCGCCCATTTTTTTTAGGAGTTGATTTAGGCTTTTGTCTACTTTATCAACCTGTTTTTGAGCGACCTGCTGGTTGATCTTGGCGACGATAAAGTACCAAATATTAAGCCCAATAATGACAAAAGTTATGGTGAGAAAAAAAGTCGGCCAGTGGAAATCGTTAATTAATTCAAACATGGGTAGAAACTACCACACTTTAAGCGCTAATGCAACCGCCATTAATAATGCCTGTTGGGATTCAAGCGTATTCCTGAACCAACCGGCTGGGGGGGAGTTTGTGGAGCTGGCGGAGCCGGAGGAGGCGGCACGGCTGGCGTGATCGGCCGCGGAGTAATCGGCGGACGGCCGGGATTTTCCCCCGGGATCGCGACCGGCGTAGTATGCCTTCTTAACTCCCCTATTTTTTGCAGGTACAAAGTCTGATTATTCGAGTCAAAAGCGGCCAACGCCTCATCCAATAGCCGTTCCGACCTGGCGTCGGTCAATCTAATCCCCCGCAGGTCATAGGCGGCGCGGTTAAGAGGATCCTGTTCGTAATGTTCTTGGACTTTTGTAATCCTGTCACTCCGCTCTTCCATTTTGTCAAAAGCTTGAGGAGACAACGCTATGTTTGTATCCGCCCAATTAAAAGCGGCTCGTTCAAACAGGTTGCGGACCAAGGGGTGTTCTGTATTAAGGTCATTCAGGGCGTGCCCTTCAGCCATGACCTTGTCACCAAAATTGATCATTAATTCAATGGCAAACCAGCGCCAGGTTTCATCGTTTGCCTCGCTATTGCTGCGCGCCCCGGTGTATGATTTCGCCCTCTCCCAGGCCTGCCTTACTCCTGGATTATTTGTAAGGCTATCGGGCCAATTACAGCCTTTTGCTTTCAACTGCCTGGCAAATCCATCCGTCGGCAGGACGTAGATCTTATCTGATTCGCAGAGCTCACCTAAATGATATCCCCGCATCGCGCAGATCCTTTGGACCTGCGAAAGATTAGCGGCAAATTCTCTCAAGGTCAGCGTCTGCTTCCCGCCTGAAAAGTAGCTCCACATTTCATCAGTCACTTCGTCAACCCCATAAAACTTCATGATCTTCTCAAAACCCGCCCGGTCGATCGGCCGGTTATTGCCAAAAACAGACCGCCAAACATCAGCAAAGTTTTGTTTTCTGGTAAAAATGCCAAACCGCATTCGAGACGTGTCTGATGGATTTTTGCCGGTCCCTACCGCCAGTAATGAACGGATTAGCGCTTCGTCCCCCTGCATTTGATACGTTGGTATAGGAGCCGGCTCAACAGGTCGTAAACCAGGGACCTGACCGCTACCAACTGTTCTTGTCGTTGTTCCTTCTACTCCAGACATATTTTATGCTCCTACAACATCAATATTTCCCGGCGATGATCGCGGCGACACCGCAGGCTGATTAACCACTTCTCCCGGCAGATGAGCTGCTCCGCTTAAATCTGTGACAACGTGAGGCACAGCTGGTTTTCCCTCTAACACCTTCGCCCCGGCCCCCATAGCTCCGGTAGTACTGCCACCAAGTTCGTTGGCGTTCTCTCTAACATCTTCGCGAGAACCTGGTTTTTTTCCTACATACTGTCCTCTTGGATCGGAAACAGTTGAATTAAAACTAATTTCACTAAATGCCATACACTATCCTCCTAGCCATCCTATCGAACTAAACGGCAAAAAACTTGCATTACTCAACCGGCAAATTTGCCTGTTTGGTCCCGGCATCACTATTGAAGGGAGCAATCGCCACTGAAACATAGTGGACCAGCCCCTCTTTCCGGACGCAAGCATAATCTACGCTAAACCCACGGTAGTTGACCCCCAAACCGGAGGTGACGCTCTCTTTATCCCGGCCAAGGCGGAGGGCCAGGCCATCGGACGGCCGCCACTCACAACCAAGCTGCTCGGTATCGGCGCTCCAAACCAGGCCGCCGCCAAGGAGTTTTCCGGAGATTCCCATCAGCACGCCAGCCTTACCATCGATTGCCGACAAGCCACCCCCCTGGTTAGCCTTCTCACTGCTCATCATATTTTGGACCGACATCCCCAGGGCCAGATTATCATTAGGCTTAAACATCGTCGCCAGGTCAACATCGACGTTGGAACCGGCATCCTGGGCAAGCCCTTGCGATGTATTAAACTTCCGGCTGGAGAGCTTAAGGTTAACACCGTAAGAGAGTACCCCTAAGCTGGAAGGGGCGCGGATAACTTTGTTCAATTCGTTAGCGTATGAAAGATAAACGGTTTGTGAGCTGTAGGAAACGACATTTTCCGAGGTAAATTCGCTAAAATCAAGGCTCCCGATCGACGCCTGGTCAGTCGAAGAGACATAGGCAATACCAAAATTGCCGATCGGGGTGGTTTCGACCCCGCCGATAAAGCTCGATTGCCGGTCGGTCGAAACCCGGCTCGCGATCAGGCTTGATTCCCTGTTAATAGCGGTCAATCCGGCCGGGTTGGCCACAATAGCGCTAACGTCGTCAGCCAGTCCGGTAAAAGCTCCACCCATCCCCATAGCGCGAGCGCCAAGATCAAGAGCATGGGCTGGAAAAGCGAGGCCAATTAACAGGAAAAAGACCGCGAATTTTTTTAACAAATCGATCACCCCTTCACCCTCTTTATCGGGATCAGGGGGGTAAAACTTGCGTCCTTATAATGATTATATTATTGAGTTCGGTTTAAGGTGGAGGGACCCCTGAAGCGTGGAGCCGGAGCGGATTACAGAGCGGTTGGCGATCACTGAGCCGGACGGAACCTTGACGTTCTCGCCAACATAAGAAAAATTCCCGATCACCGAATCCGAGACCGCTGAACCGGAGGAAACAATAACATCGGACCAGAGAACAGACCCGGTCACCACGGCACCGTCACGGATCACGCACTTGTCGCCAATAACAGCGTCCTTGATATAGACATCCTTGCCAATGGAACAGCGGTCGCCAATAATTACCGATCCTTCGAACCTGGCGCTCGGGTCGATCCTCTCCCGCTCCCCTACCCAGGTCGAACTGGCCTTTTTATTCCCGGGGATCCTGATCTGGACCAATCCCTTCATCGCATCATAGTTTGACTGGATATATTTATCCAACCCTCCGACATCGCTCCAGTACTCGACCATGTTGTAACCGTAAACCGGCGCTTTTTTGCTGATCAGCTCGGGAAAGAGCTGTTTGCCAAAATCAAAAAAACCGGCCGGGATCATTTTGAGGACCTCCGGTTCAAAAACATAAATACCGGTGTTGACCAGATCGTTTTTGGCCTCTTCCTGGCTCGGCTTCTCCTGGAAGCCGGTAATGTGCCCTTCTTCGTCATGCAGAACGACCCCGAATTCACTGACATTGTCAACCCTGGCCAAAGCAATGGTCGCCAGCGCCCCTTTGCTTTTATGGAATTCGACCAATCTCTGGAGATTGACGTCGGTGAGCGCGTCGGACGAGAGGACTAAAAATTCCTCATTGATCCTGGCGATCTCCTCCCCCATTCTTTTTACCCCGCCGGCTGTTCCCAGAAGCTCTTCTTCGTATGAGTAGTTCAGGTTAACCCCAAAATTATATCCGTCTCCAAAATAATTCTCGATCTGTTCCGGATGGTAATGGATATTGGCGGTCAGATCCTCAAAACCCCAGCGTTTGAGGAGCTCGATATTATGCTGCATCGTCGGCAGGTTGACGATCGGGGTCATCGGCTTGGGGACCGCCAGGGTCAGCGGCTCCATCCGGGTCCCGTAACCGGCCGCCATGATCAGCGCTTTCATTGGTCGATCTTCCTGATGCGGCGCAGATGCCTTTCGTCGCCCGAAAACCTGGTCTCCAGCCAGGCATCGACAATAGCCATTGCTTCAGAGGCCGGCAGACGTTTCCCGGCGAGGCAAAGGACATTGCAGTCCCCATGCTCCCGACTCTGTTTGGCGGTATAAACATCGTTCGCGTTGACCGCCCTGATCCCCTTGACCTTATTGGCAACGATCGTCACCCCAACACCTGACCCGCAGACAAAGATCCCCCGGTCAAATTCCCCTTTGGCGACCGCCCGGGCGGCAGGATACGCGTAATCAGGATAATCGACCGACTCCTCGGAGTTGGCGCCAAAGTCCTTGAATTCAATGCCTTTTTCAGCAAAATGTTGTTTTACCCGCTCCTTCATGGCAAATCCGGCATGGTCCGAAGCTAATGCGATCTTCACTTGATAATCCTCCTCATTTCTGCCGTGGCCGTTCTTATCCCGACAGACAGCCCTCTGGCAATGATCGAAAACCCGATGTTTAATTCTTCTACCCCTTTGATCTTCGCTATCGCAGCGGCATTGTGATAATCAAGCCCGTGTCCGGCATTAACCCTCAGTCCAAGTGATAGGGTTAGTTGAGCCGCTCTCTTCAGTTTTGCCAATTCCTTCTGGGTGGTGCCGCTTTTCCCTTTGACATACGACGCCCTGGCAAAACAGCCGGTATGAAGCTCAATAAAATCGGCCCCCAGTTCAGCCGCCGCTTTGATCTGTCCTATATCCGGATCGATAAACAGGCTCACAACGATCCCGGCCTTCTTTAACCTTTGGACCATCTTCGCAAGCTTCGTTCTTGACGCTAGCAGGTCAAGCCCCCCTTCGGTCGTGATCTCCAGGCGCTTCTCGGGGACCAGGGTAACCATTTCCGGCTTGATCTTCAGGGCAAAAGCGAGCATCGCCGCAGTGGGAGCCATTTCCAGGTCGAGCCTGACCTTCATCTTTTTCAAGCCGAGAATATCCCTCTCCTGGATATGACGCCGGTCCTCACGCAAATGGCAAACTATTCCGTCCGCCCCACCGGATAGCGCCTCTTTAGCCGCCGACAAGGGGTCGGGAAAAGACTCTTTTCGAGCCTCTCGCAGAGTCGCTATGTGATCAATATTTACCCCAAGTTTCACTATTTTATTTCCTTATGCACCAAACAAACCGCGTACGCTTTGATCCCCTTTTTTGATCCGGTGAAACCAAGCTTCTCTTCGGTCTTCCCTTTGACATTGACCGCCGATTCGGGAATATCCAACTTCCCGGCGATCACCTTGCGCATTTCCGGGATATGGGGAGCGAAATAAGGCTCTTCCGCCACGATCGTCGAATCGATATTGGCGATCGAATAGCCTCGGCTCCGCAGAAGCTCATTGACAAACTCCAGTAATTTCAGGCTGGAGATCCCCTTGTACTCCGGATTGCCTGCCGGGAAGTGCGCCCCAATATCCCCTTCCCCCAGCGCCCCGATCATCGCGTCAATAATGGCATGCAGGAGGACATCAGCATCCGACCAGCCAAGAAGCCCCTTCTCATGAGGGATCTCCACGCCGCCAATGATCAGCGGCCGCCCTTTGACCAGCTTATGGACATCGTAACCAAAACCAACTTTCATAGCAACTCCTTTATTCTAGTTTACCTATCACTACTTTAACTATATCACTAACTCCCCCTCTCCCTCTGGGAGAGGGGTTAGGGGTGAGGGTTTCTCAGTACCCCTTCATAAAATAAAAGACTAACGAGCCATATTCCCAAAGGATCGCCGAACTCTCTTCATGCTTTGTCCACCATTTATCGGGATTAAAACTGCTGTTGCCAACCGGATAAAGCATGACCTTGATCTTTTCCGGCTCAAATATTTTGCGAAAGACCCTGGCCGCCCGCCTGGAATGCTGCGGTGAAGTGACTACAATTACCGAAAAAGCCTTTTTCTCCTGAACGATCGGCAAGCTGAACCGGGCATCTTCGATCGTTGAGAGCGACTTGTCCTGAAGTAATATCGCTTTGGCCGGAACACCAAGGGCGATCGCTTCGTACTTCATGTTAGCGGCGTAAGTCAGCTTCCAGGCGACCGGTCCTCCCGACATCAAAATAACCGGCGCGTATCCCCGGTTATAAAGCTGGGCCGCCTGTCTTACTCTTTCGCCGTTATAATCGCCCGCCAAAACAATGATCATATCGGCTTTCTCTATTTGATCTTTAACTATTAAAAAATCAGCCAGGCCGGGAAGGATCAGGGGGTGAGCCAGGTATAGACCAACCCCCACCACAGCCAGTACAATCAAAACACTTGATATTTTCTTGATCATTTGCCCCGCGGATATTTTAAAAGCGACTGCATCAGGAATTTCGGGTTCTTGAGCATCCCCATCATGACCGTCCCAACCGTCGAATAGGTCCTCGGGTTGGAGATCAGCCCCCAAACAACCGAGGAATGGTTCTCAAAATCTCCCATTTTCTCAATGACTTTGGCATTTTCCCGGACATAGTCAAAGACCTTGGCCAGCACCTTTTCGTCCATATTCTCCAGGACGTTCCTGATCAAAAGGCAGGTCTTGACCTCCTGGCCAAATTCTTCTCCCCAGCGGACCTCGTACTGAGAAAGATTTCCCGCTTTAATGGCATCAGCCAGCAATTCGGCCGACTTCAGTCCGTAATAGATGCCGCCGGAAGTGATCGGCTTGATCTGGCAGGCGGCATCCCCTACCAGGGCGGCCCATTCTTTAACCAGCTGACAGGTCCCGATCGGGATCGCGCCGGCATTTTTCTCGACCAGTTCGAACTTATATCCCTGGCGCTCAATAAAACTATTCAGGTCCTGATAAGGATTGTTTGAAATGGAACCGATCCTGACCAGTCCGTTCTCCCCTTCAGGGATCACCCAGTTGAACAGAGAGAATGGGACATTATAGTCGGTCACCACCTGGTTAAGCTTGGCCATCTCCATTTTGGCGCGATATTGATAGCCCCGGTACAAGCGCATTTCCGAGTGGAAGGCCAGCCCTTTTCTAACCCGGGAATTAGGTCCGTCGGCGCCGACAACGATCTCGGTAAAATATTCTCCGTTAGTCGTTTCCAGAATATAACCATCCTTGATCCGTTTAATATCGTTAAGCCTGGCATTGTACTCAATATTCAGCTTATGGCTCAATTCCTTGTCAAAAAGTTCCCGGTCAACAATGTAGGCGACTTTGGGGCGGTGCAGCTCAAATGATCTCTCCCGGTAGGAAACGAGAGAGCCATCAATGATGTTCAGGATCGATCGGTGTGAAAGCGGGATCCGCATATCCTCAAATAGTCCACGGCCAACAATACCGGCGCATTGGACCGGTTTTCCTACTTCCGGATGCTCTTCCAGGATCAGCGGATCAAAGCCATGCTGCTTGAGCAGTTGCCCTAAGTAGCAGCCAACAGGCCCCGCTCCAACAATAACGATCTTTGATGGTTTTTTTATCATTTTTTGTGATTATAGCTGATTTGATATACCAAGTAAAGAATGCTAAAATTCGCGCGTGAGGTTGAAATTAGGCTTAATATCAATATTTTTCCTGGTCAGCAACGCTTGTGCGGCCCCTGAAATATATATTGACCATTCGGGTAACCTTCTGCAAAGCTGGCTGGAAGGAAAAAACATTAAACTTGCCAGATCTCTTGACCTGGGAAGCTCATTCAGCCAGCCAATAACCCTTTCCTTCTCCGCCGAGGCTTTTGATCTGGCAGCTGATCAAACCGCTTTGAAATACTATTTGATCCATCAAACCTCAAAAGAGGTTTTTCTCTCAAAGACCAGCGGAAACAATTTCAACTTTTCTGAAACACGATCGTTATCTAAGACCGGTAAAAACCCTAAAATATTGGCCAGCGGTGGAAACCTCTTTGCCGCCTGGCAAAAAAACGACTCCATCTGCCTGGCCAGTTCAAACGATCAGGGAGAAACCTGGCTGGAACCGGAATTGATCACCCCAACCGGGGAAACCATCGGCCGACTGGCCCTCGCTTCCGACGGTCAAAACGGGTGCGATCTGGTTTTCAGCACTTCCAGCAAATATCCGGATCGCTATCGATTATTTTTATATTCGGCAAAGAACAGATCACTGATAAAAATTACTGAGGGCTTTGACCCGATCGTTCTTGCCCGGATCGCGCCGGGTCCGTTTGGCCCGCTAATAGTCTGGCAACAACAGTATTTGGGCCGAAGAGAGGCTTTTGCGGTAGTTTCTCTTAACGGGGGAAAGTCTTTCTCCCAACCAAAAAAGCTGGACTTGCCTGAACAACCGGCCAGGCTTGCCTGGGACGGTGAAAAATGGCGCGGCTTTATTATTGGGCCGGAAACACCCCCCGGGCTTGTTTCCTGGAAGGTCCTTGTACCAGTACCAGCATCAAACGCGGAACTGACCATGCAACCGGCGTCAACCAATTCTTCCCTGGAAATTATCGCCATATCAAAGCCTGTCCCCTCTGTCTGGACGCTGGAAATATCCCCCGATCCGGAGTTTTTTCCCCTGAAAACCAGGAGCATGCTGGTCGCGGCGGCGGCGGGCATACTTAAACAAACAATTACTCTGCCGGGCGATCTTCCGGATGGGAAATATTATGCCAGGCTCGCCGTCAATGACGGTTTAGCCGCTTTCACAATAGATAAAATAGCCTCATTTACTCTTGATCGAACCGCCCCGGTCATCATTGTTGCTTCCAGCGCTGAAACGATCGACAACAACTACCGGCTTCAGGGGACCGTCAATGAACCTGGAACCTTTACGATCAACGGACAAACAATACCTGTTCGTTCAAGCGGAACATTTGAATCGCAACAAGCGCTCAAGCCTGGCGTCAACTTTTTTCTTTTGACCGCGACCGATGAAGCGGGAAACACCACTAAAAACTCATTGACCATCAACTACGCCATCCCCACCACCCTTCAGTTAAAGCTTATTAAGCCAGCGGAAACCGATTGGCTAAAACCCGGATCAATAATATACTGCGAAATCCAGGTCACCGACCCGACAAACGAGCTCGTTGACGAGACCGAAGCGACGGTCAAGATCAACGGAGAGTCGTTAAACGAAACTCTTTACTATGACCAAGCCGAACAAAGTTTGTCCGGACTGATCACGCTCCCAAATAAAATAAGCGACGGCGGAGCCCAAATGACCGTTAAATTGCCTAAGACGGAAAAGCAACTCTCCTTGAACATTGACGCCACCCCGCCAACCTTGACCGTGACCGGCGGAGCGACTGTTTTTGGCAGATTTCCTTTTGAGTTTCCCCTCCCCCTAAGCGACAACGGAAGCGGCCTTGACCCGGCCGGCACGATCGTCATGGTCAATGGGACCAGCTGTGAAACATTCAGTTCGAGCGAAGCTTCGCTTAAAGCCCGGATCACCCTCCCTCTTTCGGACGGGACTTATGAGGTCACCGTAAAACCGCGCGACCGGGTCGGCAACACCTCCCCCCAAAGCACTTTCTGGTATTGCCAGGATACGATCGTCCCCAAATTAGTGATAGAAGCGACGCCCGAAGTGACCGAACGACAGACCATTGTCATCAATGGAGCTATCTCAGACCGGAACCTGCAAAAAGTAATGATCACCAGCAATGGCAAAGAGATTTATAGTTTTTTTCCCAGCCAAACATTTAGCAAAGAGGTCCCGATCGTTCCCGGGAACAACACTATTGTTATTGAAGGGCTCGACCTGGCCGGCAACTCTGCCGCTCAAACGATAAGTTTTTCTTCCGCTATTCACTCGTCGGGAGTGCTCCTCTCCGACGTCGGCAACGCCCCCAATCCATTCTCACCCAGGCTGGATGGCCAAACCTATTTTATTTGCCGCCTTTCTGCCGGCTTCTCTCTCCCGGCGGATATCAGGCTCTACATTTTTAACCTGACCGGTGAACTGGTTTGGAAAAAAGAGTTTCCCTCCTCCAACACCAACATCTTTGCCTGGAACGGACGCGACCATTTTGGCGGTCAGGTCGCTAACGGGGTGTATCTCTACACGATCGGGATCTCCAGCGGCGGACGGAGCGAGCTAATGAGAGGAAAGCTGATCGTTTATCAGTAGGCCCCTTTGCCGGTCAGGACGACCGGGATAGTCAAACAGAGCAATTTAAAATCAAGCCAGAGCGACCAATTTTCAATGTAGTAAATATCCAGTCTGACCATATCCTCAAAGGGAAGCTGCGACCTCCCCTGCACCTGCCAGGGACCGGTGATCCCGGGCCTGACCCGCAGGCGTTTATTATGCCAGGCGTTATATTTGACGACTTCGCGCGGCAGCGGTGGACGCGGGCCGACAATGCTCATTGAGCCAAGGAAAACATTGAAAAACTGGGGGAACTCGTCAATACTATAGCGCCGCATAAATCTTCCCAGCGGTGTGATCCTGGGGTCGTTTTTCATTTTAAACAGAACGTCGCCAACCTCCGAATGACCTTTCAGCTCGGTGATCTTTTCGTCCGCTTTATCGATCATCGAACGGAATTTGAACATTTTAAAGGTCTCTCCGTCCCGGCCGACCCTCTCCTGGCAATAAAGAACCGGTCCGGGAGAGGTCGCCTTTATCAGCAAAGAAAAAACCAAATAAATCGGGGACAAGACCAATATCGCCAGAAAAGAAAGAATAAGATCGGTCGTCCGTTTTATGACCGCGTTAAAGCTTTTTAACCTGATCTCCGAAACGGTCAGGATCGGGATCCCCCCCAACTCATCGGCATCAACCCGGCTGGCAATGATCTCCAATATCCCCGGAACGATCTTAAACTCCAGGCCAAACCGCTCACAATCGGTGATGATATCAAGCGTGGTCTCGGCCGGGATCTTGGCGCTGGCGATCACTACATGATCAAGCTTCCCCTCTCTGGCGATCTCTTTAACGCTGCGCAAAGGGCCAAGAACCGGGACCCCCCCGATCTTTTGCCCGATCTTGGCCGGGTCGTCATCAAGAAAGCCGATAACCTGATACCCCAGCCCTTTGTCAGAGATCATTTTCCTGGTCATAGTCTCCCCCATCTGGCCGGCCCCCAGTACAATGGTTTTCTTCAACCCCAGGCCGCGCGTGTAAAGCCAGCGCCTGACGTAAACAAGAAAGATCCGGTTCGCGGCCAAAAGGAGAAAAGCGATCCACCAGACATTGGCCAAAACCAATCTGGAAAACCATAAGCCACGGGAAAGATAAAGCAAGCCAACCAGGACCAGGCTGGAAGCGATCACACCCCAAAGCAACAAAGCAAGCTCATCAATTAAAGCGGTAAATTTCTTCTGGTCGTAAAGGCCAACCAAACGAAAGACCGCCAGCCAAACCAGAGAAATAAAAACCAGGGAGGAAAGATATTGGCCAAAAACGGGGATCGAGGTCGGGGCATAAAACATCAAAATCTTAAAACGAAAATAATAGGCCAGAACAAAAGAAAAATTAATAAGGAGAAGGTCAAGGATTACTTTTATCATCGTCCCCCGACTATTCTTTTGGCCTGTTCATTATTCGGATCAACGATCAGTACCTGTGAAAAAAGCTCTTTCGCTTTTGCCACATCCCCTTTTTTTAAATAGATCATACCCAAGGATTGAAGAGCAGTGCTGTTCTTTGGATCAAGAAAAACGACCTGCTCAAAGGTCTTGCGCGCTTGTTCCAGGTTGTTCTGGCGCAGGTAAACCTGCCCGGCTAAAATATAAGCAAATGTCCCTTTTGGTTCGATCCGGGCCATCCGACGGGCAATATTAAGCGCTTTATTAAGATCCCCGCGATTATAATAATAACCGCCCAGTTTTTCCAGCACGGGACTCTTGTCCTTGTACCGCTCAAAAGCCTGGGCGAACGCCTTTTCGATAAAGTCCGGAGCAGCGACCCTTTCCATGGCCAGCATCGCCTCGCCGAGATTGGGATTGATCATAAAAGTTTTTTGGTACATCCGCGCCGCCTTCAATTTCTCACCTTGCCGCTCATAGATCGTCCCCATCAGCTGGAAGATCTCAGCGTAATAAGGATCAAGGGCGACCCCGATCTTGCTCAAGCGCATCGCTTCGGCCGATTTGCCTGGTATGCCCTGATCAGCCTGGACCAGCGCGACCTTGGCCAGCATCAAATAATTGTCGGCATTGTAAGGATCAACCTTCGTCCCATAGGTTAAAACTTTCACCGCTTCGCTAAAATTATTCTGATTCAAATAAGCGATCCCCAAATGCGAGATCACCGTCCCTTCAAAAGGATCGATCTCTAATGAACGGTTCAGGTTCAACACGGCTTCAGGCGCCCTTTTCATTTCCAGATAAGTCTTTCCGGTCTTAAAATCCCGATCTCCCCAAAAAGGGATAAAGGAAAAATAGATCAATAACGTGGCCCCCGCGATGATCAGGGCCAGCGGCAGCCAGGGGATATCATCCCAGGAAAGTTTTTTGTTCTCCGGCAAAATATTTTCCCCGGCCCGGCTCAGGCTCATCACTACCCCCCACAGGGCCCAAAATAACGAAGTGATCGCCACAACGCCAAAGCTAAACTGGTTCTGGATCAAATAAGAGAGAATCGCTGCCAAAGCACCGGAAACCAAAAGATTGTGCGTCCCGGAAGTCCGTCTGGCTGTTTTTAGCCCGACCAGAAAGACCGTCCCCAGAAGCCAGAGATAGACGAACAATGTGGTCAAACCCTTGGTAACCGGGACATCAAATGTTTCATTGTGACAGCGGTCCTGCTTGACATGGAACGCTTCCAGGAAGCGGAACATTTCGGTTTCGTACCTCGGGAAGACCATTTTTAAAACTTCCGGGCCGATCCCAAACAGCGGATAATCAACAATTATCTTGGCGGCGCTTTTCCAGGTCTCACCGCGGGAACCGGCCGCCCCTTTGAGCTCAAGTTTTGCGGATGTTTCCTGCTGATCAATCCCTTTATCTTCTACTCCAAGATCAGTTTTAATTGATACTTCCGAAGTAAATCTCTGGAACGGTGAAAAAGCCGGATCAAAAGCGATTATCCCGGTAATAGCCACAATTAACAACAAAAGAAAAGACAACTTCTTAAAATTGTTAAAGATCCGATGCCGACCGGCGCATAAAGCAAAAAGGACCGCTCCGGTAAAAAAGCCCATGTAACCGCCCCGGCTCTGGGTGTAAAGAAGGGCCATGTACATTAAAAGCAGGGAAACGACCAAGATCGCTTCCCAGATAATAAGCGGTAAACGCTGGTAGGTAAAAGCAAAATACAAAGCGGCCCCGATCATTAAAGAAAAACCAATGATCCATTGAGGAACATCGTAAGCCCCAAGGTTGTAGATCAAAAATACAAAGATGGCGTTAATAAAAACAAAGGCGGCCAACGGGAGCCAATTGGTCCGGTCTGAACTTTCAGGCTGGTCTTCCAGAAATAAAGCGATCGTTAAAAAGAAGGTCATGATCACATAAGCGGCAAAAAAGTTCGGCTGGCCGATCAGGCCTATAACCCGCATCACGGTAGGGACCCCGCCCCAGGCGTAAGGATCAACCCCTGCCCGGGCAATAATACCGTAGATCGCCTGGATCGTTGCCGCCGGGATCGTCATCACGATCAGGCGCTTAACCTGATCAATGGAACGAATATAATTAGTAACCAGGAAAAAGAGAAGGCCGTAGGTATACCAGGTTGAAAGTCCTTCAAAGCGGCCGTAAAAACCGGCAATACTGGTAAAAACATTAACTGAAGTAATCGCTGCTACCGTCGTGGTCAGCAGAAAGGTCAGGACCGGCCAATCAAGCGGGGTCCGGACCAAGCGATGGCGGCCGGTCACCAGCAATTTGATCCCCCACAAGCTCATTAAAATAATGACCAGGTTACGGAGCCAGGTAACTTTGGTCCCGGAAAAAACGATCCCGATCCGGCGGTCAAAAACTATCGGGATCAAAAATAAAAGTATAAGAATGCCGATCTCAAGCGCCAGATCAAAAGAGAAAGCAAAAGGTTTCTTGTTTGTTGTATTTATAGATTGCTTGTGTTTAACTTGTTTATTGTTTTTCATATTGTATATTATATCTCTTTAATTATCTTTGCGAAAGCGGCAACAATATAGTCCAAATCATCCTGGGTCAGGTATTGATGACAGCCAACATAAAAAGCATTTTCCCCAAGATATTCGGCATTAGGCAATTGACCTGAATACTGATTTTTCAAATACTTGTAAGATTCAACCTGGGTTGGGATACAGGCAAATAATGGACGGGTCTCGACCCCCATCGTTTCAAGTAATTTTCGCATTATTTTTCTGTTGACATTCTTGTTCTTTTTCAAAACAATCGGATAGGCCAAATAACTGACCTGGCCAGAAAACTCCGGCAGTTGCATAATATCTTGGTATTCAGACAGTTTGTCGTTTAAATATTTCACATTTTTTAGCCTTTTGTTGAAAATCTGGTCAACCTTGCCTAACTGGGCGACCCCCAAAGCCGATTGAAACTCCATAGTTTTAAAGTTTGCCCCGATCAAACTATGTGAAAATCTCGGATCATAATCTTGGTCATTGTCGCTCCCTGGTTTGACACATCCGCTTATTTTCCGGGAACAAACTTCACAGTCGCAATCACGGCCATTGGCTTTGATCTTTTTCAGGTTCTTATAGAGTTGATTATCGCTGGTCGTTAGCGCCCCCATTTCTCCGGCCTGAATATTATGGGCGATATAAAAAGAAAAAGCAGCCAGGGTAGATAAAGAGCCGGCTTTTTTGCCGTGATAAAGACTGCCATGGGCCTGTGCCGCATCTTCAAAAACAACCAAATCGTTCTTTGCCGCCATAGAATTGATCTTGTCCATGTCGCACATATAACCCATGAGATGGACAGGTAAAACAATCGCCACATTATCTTTACCCAGCTCTTTTACCTTTTGCTCTATCAGTTCAGGATTGATCGAAAATTTTCCAGGATCGACATCAACAAAAACCGGTTCCAGCCCGGCCATAAGAATGGCGTTGGCATCGGCAACATAGGTTAAAGGGGTCGTAATAACCTTGGCCCCTTTCACTGTTTTTTTGTAACGCTGGTCCTGAAGCAGGGCCAAAAAGCCGGCGATCAAAGCGCTGGTCCCGGAATTGACCGCCACGCAATATTTTGCGCCGACATATTCCCTGAAGAGCTGTTCGAATTTTTGAGTCATCTTCCCTTCAGAGATCCTGCCGCTGTCTAAAACCTGGTTGACCAAGCGTTTTTCCTCTTGGTCTATAATAAATTCACCAACTGAAATATGTTTTACCACTTGTTTCATAATTTAGCCGATTTTTGTTTTTCTTCAATATATAATTTAATCTGACCCCTGAATTTTGAACGGTCATATGTCAAAGCATGGTCTCTGACTGCGTTCTTATCATATTTATATCCGGCAAATTTATTAACGGTCTGCATAAGCGATTCCACAGTCGACTCATTAAAAAAACAACCGGTCTCTGGCTCTTTTACAAATTCAACAGCAGAACCCCCTCTAAAGGCGATAACTGGCCGGCCGCACGACATCGCTTCTAAAGGAGCCAACCCCCAGTCTTCTTCACCCGGAAAAATTAGTGCCCGACATTGGGCAACAACAGACAACAACTCTTCATCTGAGATTTTCCCGGTAAATTCAACGTTCGCTTTAGCCATTTTTTGCAACCTGGCCCGGTCTGGCCCATCGCCCACAATCCTCAAACGACTGCCCAACCGATTAAAGGCTTCGACCACCAAATCGATTCTTTTATACGGATTTAACCTGACCACTTCCAGAAAATAGTCCCCGTCCACCGCGCTCGGCAAAAAATAATCGCAATTTACCGGCGGATAGATTATGTCTGATTCCCGACCATAATGCTGTTTAATCCTCGCGGCGACCGTTTCGGAAATCGCGACAAAATGATCGACCCGCTTGGCTGTCGCCAGGTCCCACATTCTTATCGGGAAAAGGAACAAAGGAAGCAGCAGCTTAATTATCCAGGGAAAGCTTTCCCGTTTTACGTAGTC
>JAHJKL010000034.1 GCA_018822365.1 Candidatus Margulisiibacteriota bacterium | reverse complement strand
GACCAATTATCTTCTGCTGGAGATCGGGCAGCCGATGCACGCTTTTGACGCTTCACTGGTCAAAGAGCGACATATTGTCGTTCGCCGGGCTGAACCTAACGAAAAGGTCCTCGCCCTGGACGGCAAAGAGTATACGCTGAATTCCGAGGTCCTGGTGATCGCCGATCCGGACAAAGCGATCGCCATAGCTGGGATCATGGGATTGGCCAATAGCGAGGTCCGGCCGACGACCACGACCATCATTTTAGAATCGGCCTGCTTTGATCCGGTCTCGGTCCATGAGAATTCCAAAAAATTAAAACTGCGGAGCGAGTCTTCGGTCCGCTTTGCCCACGGCATTGATTGGCTGGGAGTAAAAGAAGCGCTCGACCGGGGAGCCGCCTTAATTGCCGAACTGGCCGGGGGAGAGGTCCTGTCCGGCCGTGTCGATGCCAAGAAAAAAGAGCCGACACCCAAAAATGTTCTGCTTAGGTCTGAAAGGGTTGAACAAGTATTAGGTGTGAAGATCGCTGCCGGGACAATGAAGAGCATTCTTACAAGTCTCGGTTTTGGGGTCAAAACCAAAGGGAACGACCTTGTGGTTGAAGTCCCCCTCTTTAGAGCGATGGATGTCAGCCGGGAAGCAGACCTGATCGAAGAGCTGGCCCGGATCAATGGCTATGACAAGATCTTACCGACCATGCCGGATACCTCTTTTCCCGGAAAAAAAGTCCCGGTTGAAGACCATTTGAAACTGCGACATGTGCTCGTTGGCTGCGGATTGAACGAGGCGCAAACCTACACCCTGATTGGTGAGAAAGACCTTGCCTCCTCGCTGTTTTCGCTGGACGAGATGCTTAAAGTTGAAAATCCTTTGAACGCCGATCAGGTTTATTTGCGGCCAAGCCTGCTCCCGGGTTTGCTCCGGGCCGCCCAATATAATCAAAACCGCCAGATCGAGAACATTTTGCTCTTTGAGATCGGCAAAACATTTAAACAAAGCGGCGAGAAGCTCCCTCATGAAAACTGGCGGATTACCGGGGTTTTGACCGGCTCACCCTTTCAAAGCCTTTTGGATAAAGGGACGATCGATTACTTTTTTATCAAAGGGATATTAGAGAGTTTATTTAGCGCGCTTGGCCGGTCTTTGCCGGAACTTAAAGAAAGCGCCAGTCTTCTCCTGCAATCCGGGAGCGGGGCGGAGGTCCAGGAAGGTGTTTTTGGCGCGCTTAGCCCAGAGATCCAACGAAATTATGATCTTAAAAAACCGCTCTTTATTTTTGACCTTGATCTTGATCTTCTGCTGGCCAGGAACAGCCGTGACCGCTCTTACAGGCAGCTGCCGAAATTTCCTTATGTAACCCGGGACATTTCGCTGGTGATGCCTGACCACGCGGCCAATCAAAGCGTTGTCGCCCTGGCGAAAGAATTGGGGGCCGGAATTGTTGACGCGGTCTTTCCGTTCGATAAATACAAAGAGAGCGTCGCTTACCGGATAATTTACCGCCATCAGGAGAGAACCCTCACCGAAGACGAGGTCAACCAAAAGCACCAGGCGATCGTGGACGCTCTGGTCTCGCAGCTGCACGTTAAGTTGAGGTAGGGGGCGTAACCCCGCAGCTGAATAAGTGATCCGTCCCGCGGCTAAACGCCGCGGTTAAAGGAAGAAGCTTAACAGCGACGTTCAGTCGCTGACGAAGAGTTGGAACTAGCAACTGTTGGCTTGAGTGCCTTGTGGCTAAATAAGGTATATGCCCCGCGGCTGAACGCCGCGGTTAATCCTAACAATGTTTTACCACTATATTTTTAATACTTATAAAGGGAAATCATCACTTCTTGAAAAAGAGATGCGGCAATTTCTTGATGCTGAATTTAAGCAGATAGCCAAAAAGAGAGAGCTTAAGCTGCTTGCTTCAAGTATTCTAGAAGAACACGTTCATTTATTGCTAGAACAAGCGGCGACCGATTCCACCGAGTATGTTATGAAAATGTTTAAGGGGAGTTCTTCAAGGGCCTTTTTTCTGGAATATCCATCAAATAGATTTGTTGATCGGAAATTATGGGGGAGGGGTTATTTTGCCCGTAAAATAAGTGAAAAAGACCTTCCTAAAGTGATACAATATATTAACAAGCAGCATGACGATGCGGGCGTAGACAAAAGATATTAGGCCTAACCGTCCGCCTTCGGCGGATTTAGTCGCGGGGAGATGCGCAGTCAGCCTCGGGTGAGAGGTACGGAGTTCAGTCGAGGAGATATACAGTCAGCCGGGGGGGGTAGTGATGAGTTTCGTAACCAGCGGCTGAACGCCGCGGTTAAAGGAAGGTAACAATGAAAAAACTATTAATTTCCCTGATTGTTCTTGTTTTTTGTGGTCACTTATCATTTGCAAATGATACTGAATATGTTGTGATAACAAAAGGGCATAACATAAATATTTACAATGAAAAAGGAGATTATGTTGGCGATGTAAATGCAAATGAAGCTTATGTGGTATTTAAGGTTGAAAAAAATGATTTGAACCAAACATTGGCTTATTGGTTTTATTTTAATAATAATATTGCTTCAATAGAAGCGGATAAGGCAGGAATGCTTAAAAAGTATGACAATAAAGAAATGCAAGATATCTATGATGAATTTTATAAATCAATAAATAGCGTTAATAGGTTAGATACGTTAAAAAAGGAATATAAAAAATTAATAGCTGAGTATAAAAATAGAGACCTAACATTCCCATCGGAATATTATTTAGCGCCATATTTGGCAATTTTAAATAGAATTAATTTTTGCCTGAAAGATAAACTCAACGAAAGATTAGGTTTTTATAATGAAATAAGGAAGTTTTTGTTGTTACAGTTGAAGGTCAATGATGTTGACCGTCAATTTCATTCAAAAGCATTAATGTTTTTAGTTGGCAATGATGTGTCGGGAAATAATCAAAACAGCCTTTCGTTAGCGAAAGAAGCTTTTGAGTTGGATATTTCTCAGGAATCCGCCGATTTGTTGTTATCTCAATTAGCTTTAAGTGGGGTGGAAGAGCCGCCTTTATTAATTAGTAATGTTGTTAAATATATGTCAAACAATTGGAGTTCCAATCTTTATTTGGCAAATTATTATGAATTAATTGGAAATGATGACAATGCTATTAAATATTATTTAATAGCAGAAGAAAAAGTTTCTGAAAATTACAAGGTAATATTTGATGTGCTTGGTACGCCGAAATTGGCAAAATTATTATTCAAAAAGGAACAATATGTTCCAGCAGCCCAAAGGTATTTACATTTAGGGAATATTAGAGAAAAGAATTATTATTTTGATGCGGCTTTAAGTTTTGCGAAGGCGCTCGAAAAGGGAGACATAATTGAGGGAATTGATATATATAGACTTATTGAATTTTATAAAAAAAGTGATATGCCTGATGGATACTATAACGCTGGTTTGCTCTATATAGAAATGGGTTCTCCAAGAAACGCGCGAATGATTGCTAATGAATTAAAGAAGAAATTCAATGAAATAGAAAAGGCTAACATTTTGTTTGATGAAGCAGATAAATTAGATGCGCGCCTTAAAGGGCACAATCCCTAACCGCGACGTTTAGTCGCGGGGATATGCGCAGCCCATTTAGTAGTGAGATTGGTGGTCAGTCGCGGTTGATACATTCGTCAGGAGATAAAAGGATAATAATAATGGCCGACCTTACCCCAATGATGAAACAGTACCAGGAGATCAAGGCCCGGCATCAGGACGCGATCCTCTTTTACCGCTTAGGCGATTTCTACGAAATGTTCTTTGACGACGCGGTCATCGCTTCTCGCGAACTCGATCTGACCCTGACCGGCCGGGGCAAAGATGACAACCGGATGCCGATGTGCGGGATCCCGTACCACGCCGCCGAAGGCTATCTTGCAAAGTTGATCGAAAAAGGTCACAAAGTCGCGATCTGCGAACAGATCGAAGACCCCAAATTAGCGCAGGATAGCGTAGTCAAACGAGAAGTTATCAGGACCATTACCCCGGGAACCGTTAATGAGCCGTCGATGCTGACAGAGAAGGCGAACAATTATCTGATGGCGGTCAACCACGACAAAGGGAAATTCGGTCTTGCCTTTGCCGACGCGACGACCGGCGAGTTTAAGCTGACCGGTTTTAATTCGTTCGGCGAACTGCTGGATGAAATTAGCCGGATCGCGCCGGTCGAACTTTTGGTTTCCGATCTTTTCCCGGACAATGAGCGGGAAAAATTAAACCAGCTAAGGCTCAAAAGCCGATCAAACTTCAAAGATATTTATGACGGGGAGACCTCGGCCAATAAACTCAAGGAGCATTTTTCGCTACATACCCTGGAATCGTTCGGACTTGATGAGGGGGAGATCGCCTTGGGGGCGGCGGCGGCGATCATCGATTATCTGCGCGAAACACAGAAGACCGCCCTCCGGCAGATCGGTTCGCTCAAGCGCTACCAGGTCGGCGACTACATGATCATTGATAACGTTACCAGGCGTAACCTGGAACTGGTCCAGACCGTCCGGGATAAATCACTTCAGGGGAGCTTGCTTTGGGTCATTGACCGGACCAGAACCCCGATGGGGGGGAGGCTCCTTAGACAATGGCTTTTCCAGCCGCTGCTCAAACAAAGTGAGATCGAACGACGTCTTGAGGCGGTCGGAAAGTTGACCGGTGAAACTATTTTACGGAGCGAACTTGCCGCCGCCTTGAGCAAGGTGTTTGACATCGAAAGGTTGACCGGAAAAGTGGCGACCGGGACCGCCCATCCGCGCGATCTGGCGGCGCTGAAGGAATCGCTGGTCCAGCTCCCGCTGGTCGAGCGTCTGCTCAAAGAGCATCTTGCCTTGGCCGGGTTTATTCATGAAGTTAATAATAGTAGAGAAGACCGGGCGACCGTGATCGAACTGATCGGCCGGGCGCTTGTCAATGATCCGCCGTTCGTCATGAAAGAGGGGGGGATCATTCGGGATGGTTATAATGTTGAGCTTGATGAATTAAAGAAAGCGAGCCGGGGTGGAAAGCAGTGGATCGCCGAGCTGGAAGCCCAGGAGAGGCAGAGGACCGGGATCAAGTCGCTGAAGGTCGGCTACACTAAAGTTTTTGGCTTTTTTATTGAAGTGACTAATTCCAACCTTGACCAGGTCCCTGCTGATTACATCAGGAAGCAGACGCTGGTCAACGCCGAGCGATTTATTACGCCGGAGCTAAAGGACCGGGAGACGATGATCTTGAACGCTGAAACCCGGAGCAAGGAGCTGGAATATCAGCTTTTTGTCGAACTTCGGGGAAAAGTAGCCGAGCAGACCCGCCAGCTTCAGGTATTAGCCTCGGAGATCGCTCAACTTGACGTTTTACTCTCCCTGGCTGACTGCGCGGTAGAGAACAACTATTGCCGTCCGGTTTTTACCGACAAGAAAGAAATCACTATTGAAGCTGGGCGCCATCCGGTGGTTGAAAAGATGTTGGGCGAGTTCAAGTTTGTCGCCAACGACACCGAACTAAATCCTGATCGTTGCTTTTTACTGATCACCGGTCCCAATATGGGGGGGAAATCGACCTATATGAGGCAGACGGCGTTGATCTCTCTCCTGGCCCAGATCGGGTCGTTCGTCCCGGCCAAAAGCGCCAGGCTTTGCCTCATTGACCGGATCTTTACCCGGATCGGGGCGATGGACGACATCTACTCGGGACAATCGACCTTTATGCTGGAGATGACCGAGACCGCCAACATTGTTAACAACGCGACCGGACAGAGCCTGGTCATCTTAGACGAGATTGGGCGGGGGACCTCGACCTTTGATGGGATGTCGATCGCGGCGGCGGTCGCTGAACACCTGCACACAAAAGTTAAAGCTTTAACTCTTTTTGCCACTCATTACCATGAGATTACCCAGCTGGCCGATAAGCATCCCGGGATGGTCAATATTAATATGACGGTCCGCGACGTTGGCGGGGAGATAACTTTTCTTCATGCCATTGCCGATGGGCCGGCTGACCGGTCGTATGGCATTCAAGTAGCGAAGCTTGCCGGGATCCCGGCCGAAGTGATCGACCGGGCGAAAGATATCTACGAGACGCTCGAAATGGTCGAGAACGATCTGGGAGAAAAGGAAGAGGGCTTAAGGGATCAAGGGATCAGGAAGCGCAGAAAAGAAAAACGCGGCAGCACCCAGGCAAGTTTGTTTTGATTCTGGTATAATTACTGCCAATGAAGCGAGTTCTGCTTATAGTTGCGCTTTATATTGCTTGTTTGTCCACTATTTCTAGTGCCGATATTATTCTTTCCAGGCCGATTCTTGCCAATAAATATTTAAACAAAATTGAAGCCGGCTCAACTCCTAAAATTATTGTTAGCTATCGCAATGAAACCGGAAAAAAAGTTGAGCTTTCATCTGTTGCTTTTTACTTGGAGTACGACTCATCAATTATTGACAACATAACAAAAATTGATAATTTGAACACCAATAACTTTATTGAAAAAGAGGTCGATCTGACCAAACCGGGGCTGATCGTATATAAGCTTGAATCAATCTATTCTAATTGGAATCTTCTGCCTGTCAGGCCAAGTGAAACAGTTGATCTGGCCGAGATCTTTGTGCACATCAATCAGGATTACCAGACTCAAGATAAAAAAGTTGATATATTGAATTTTTCTCAAATTTATCCTTCTTATTGTATTGATGATATACTGAGCGTGACTGGTGCACTGGCTAAGGGTGAGCAGGTTGTAGTTGCCGGATCAACGCCGCCGGAATTTAATGGGCTCAACCTGGCTGAATCAGCCAATATTATGGGGGTAGGTAACCCGGGAAATACAGTTGTGTTAGATTGGATCTCTTCCGCAAATAATACAATCGATTTTAGTAAGTACGAAAATGGCAAGCTAACTTATCGTGTTTTTCGGGCGAGCGATCCGGCTTTCTCCAATCCTGTTGATCTCTCTGTTGATGCTACACCGCCTTACACCGGAAACATTAGCGGCAAAGATTATATTTATCAGGATGGAGTTGGAACCGGGGTCCCGGCTGAAGGTGAATCTTTGAGCGATGGGTCATATTATTATTATAAAGTGTGTGCTTTGGACAATACTTCCCCCGTTCAAAATGAATCGGTCAATAATAAAGTTTTGAGCGTTGTCCCTATGGACCTAAACCCGCCGGGGGAGGTTGAAAATATTTCGGCAGAGCCCGACGATCGTAAAATAACTTTGACCTGGAAAAATCCTACCGATCCTGATTTTGGAGGGATTGTGATCCTAAAAAATACCGGTCGGCCAATTGGCAATAAGCCTCTTATTTCGGCGGCGTTTCCAGATAAAAATGGCCAGTTGTATACCGAAGGAGAAGAGCCTTTTGGCCCGGGTAACGGAAAGATCGCTTATGTTAGTCCGCAGGAAGATGTTGATCCCAGCCTGGTTTTAAATGGGGTTGAGGACTATGTTGATAATGGGGTTGTAAACTATTATCGAATAATCACTTATGATCGAGCGATTACCGGTCCCCCCAGGGAGATGGGCCGGAATTACTCGGCCGGGGTCAATATTTCTAAAACTGCCGGAAAACGCCCTAGGCCGATCACTGATTTTAAAGTTATTCAAGGCGCGGCGCCGGGTGAAGTTAGTTTTTCCTGGAAAAATTCATCGGATGATTATGTTGAAGGGATTATTGTCAGGTACTCAACCGACCTTGACGCGAAGTACGATGATCTGAATGATGAGACAATTGGGGAGATCGCCGGAGTTTTTCCGCTGACCGCCGGGCCGGGAGAGAAAGAAACAGTTGTTACTTATTTGCCTTTGGGTTCACATTATTATTTTAAGGCTTATGCTTATAATATTACGGCCAATCCTCTTGATCCATTTGATCCGCGGAACATGAGCGAACATATTTTTGCTCTTGGAGCGACAGCTGATCTCCCGCTGCCGATCCATTTACTCAAGCAAGATAAGCTGGCTGTTTTTGGTCAGCTTCAGCAGGAGATCTGGGCTGCGCTCCTATCAGTTGGTTATATTGACGGATCAGGTGCTATTCAGCCTATCTTTGACGGCAATAAAGAGAATTTCTACTTACCGATCGATCAAGATGATGCGATCATCAGCCAGGTCTTTGACCTGCTTTATCAAGCGTCGACCGAACAGGGGGAGATAATTTATTCCGCAAAAACTGCCGGGGCCAAAGAGAAAAGCGTTGGGGAGGCTAAAATCCAAATATGGATTGGCAACCGCCTTTATCAAAAAGAGCTGGCCACAAAAGGAGAGGGCTTTATTGTTGAGCCGGCTGCCGAAGTGAAACTGAAAGTTTCTTCGACCGGGATGGTCGCGCTTTCCAGTAATCTTGAGGATTATTTGGTTCAAGTCGATCCGGGAAAACAAAGCTCACAGTCAATGGGAATGATTCCTGACAATCGTGGCAAGATGACTTCAATGGGAACGGGAAAAGTCGGCTCATTTGCCGTTCGCGCGAGTTTATCGAAAAACCTTGAGCCCGGCTCACATACTATTTTAGTTACAGCCAAGAAAATTGAAGCAGATGGGTCTGTAGTTAATATTACCGAAGCGGCGACCGTTGAAATCGCCGGCGGGCCGCTTAGAGTGACTAAATTGCCGCTGGCCTATCCCAGTCCTTTTAGTGCTCCTCGAGATAAACAGGTTACCATCCAGTATGGCCTATCGGCTAGCGCGAATGTTGAGATTTATCTAATTGGCGGCGATGGGACAAGGATAAAGCACTTTATTTTCAATGCTGGTGATGAGGGCGGAGCAGCGGGGATCAATAAAATCGTTTGGAACGGCCAGACAGATCAAGGATATTTAACAGGGAACGGTATCTATGTCGGGACCATTTTATCCAAGGATGAAGGCCGTTTGCTAAGTAAATTCAAATTGACCGTGGCAAATTAAGGTGTAAACTTGTTATCATCAATGGCAATGAACAAACCGTTTATTATAGTTGGTGTGTTGCTGTTAGTTTTAACTGGAACAGTTAAGGCAGAGAACTTTTCCGCGCAAGTAGTGGATAAAAAAAGCAAGGAATCTCTACCTATGACTTTGGTTAAAGTTATAATCAATAATGATGGTATTATTTCTACTCCGCCGACAAAAATTGAGCGTTATACCGACAATTCGGGAAAACTTGAATTTGAAGTGGAGTTGAATAAACAAGCCAGTCCGGAAACGCTGGAATATGATTTGCAGGTGAAACGAACTGGTTACTCCCCGTTTAATGATCACGGGTATATGTTGAAATTCCCCGAGCTGATCGAGCTTTTTTCTCTTAGCGGGCAAAAACAACAAACTCGCCCAAAAAAGCTTATTAAAATCGAGTACCTGCATTGAAAATAAAAGTATGTTATTCTACGCAAGTCAGTTCGTTGGGGGGTTAATCCTAAGGTCGACCGAACTGTTGTTTATGAAAAAGTCGAATAAAGGTGAAAAAAAGTATTAACTTAACTATAATCATGTTCGCGATAGTGATGTTATCATGCTCTTCTTCCTTGGCAGATCTGGCTCCGGTTAAAAAAATATCTGAAGTCCCCAAAGTATCAATCAAACAAACATTTTTAAAAGTTCAGGTTGTAGATCTTAAGGGCCAACCATATAAAGGTAGCAGTGCATATGGGCCAGTGGTTGTATATCTATATAACGTAAACAAATCGGGTATTAAGCAATACAAATCGATAGAGGTTGACGAAAAGGGGATTGCCATCTTTGACTTGGGCAATGCTCTTTTTGATAATGTAATCATTGACACTCTGGTTGTTTTTGCTGAAGAAGGCGGGATCCCAGGTGGTAGCCCTAATATTGGTAATAAATTTACTGAGACTCCGGTTGTTGTAAAGGTTAAAAGGGAAGCCTTTAATAATGCTAAAGTAACAGTGGTTTCCCCCTAAAGGAGCTAACCCAGTAATTCCTGTCGAATATAAAAGGGCCCCGATTAATTCGGGGCCCTTTTTAACTTGTTTACCAATACTTTCCATATTATAATAATCATTGATGAATTTAGTACCGACTAAAATATTTTTTACCAAAGGGGTAGGGCGGCACAAGGAGAAACTGGCCAGTTTTGAGATGGCTCTGCGCGACGCCGGGATCCAGGCGGTCAACTACGTTCAGGTGTCCAGTATATTCCCTCCCGGCTGTAAACTGGTTACCCGCGAGCAGGGGATGAGGTCGATCAAGCCGGGTGAGATCACCTTTATCGTCATGTCCCGCAATGACACTAACGAACCGCACCGCCTGATTTCCGCTTCAGTCGGGATGGCGATTCCCTCGGACCCCAATTCCTACGGTTACCTTAGCGAACATCACGGGAACGGGATGACCGACGAAGAGTGCGGAGATTACGCTGAAGATATCGCCGCGCAGATGCTGGCGACGACCCTGGGGGTCCCCTTTGACGAAGACTCCAGCTGGGACGAGCGGCAGGAGCTCTGGAAAGTATCCGACCGGATCGTCCGGACCACCCACATTACCCAGAGCGCCATCGGCCAACGGAATCTGTGGATCACCGTCCTGGCCGCGGCGGTCTTTCTTTTTGACGAGAATTGATGGCAGCCTCCGACCTGCGGATCAAAGGGTTTCTGGAGACCTCTTTCCTTGACTGGGACGGGAAGATCGTTTCGGTAGTTTTTCTCCCAAATTGTAATTTCCGTTGTCCGTTCTGCCACAATGTTACTCTGGTGACCGATCCCGACAAGCATGAAACCGTCCCTGTCGGTAGAGTCATTGGTTTTCTCAAGGAGCATACTGATTTTATTGACGGGGTCTGTATTACCGGTGGGGAGCCGGCACTCCAGGCCAACCTGGGCCTGGTTGATTTTATTGCTGAATTAAAAAATATGGGGCTCCTTGTGAAGCTGGATACCAACGGGACCGATCCCGACCTTTTAGAGAAGCTATATAAAGACAAAATGCTTGATTTTGTCGCTATGGATGTTAAAGGTCCGCTGGACGAGCGATATTATAAATTATGCGGTGTTCAAACAGATCTGGCCAAGGTCAAGAAGAGCATCGTCCTGATCATGAACAGCGATGTTGATTACGAGTTCAGGACAACAGTCGTACCGAACTTATTATATGACCAGGATATAGAAGATATGGCAAAAGGGATAAGAGGGGCGGGAAAATTTGTTCTCCAGCAGTTTGATCCCCGCAATACCCTTGACCCAGCGTTAGGGGGAGTCGCGCCATATCAGGCGGAGAAACTTCAGGAAATGGCGGCCATTGCCGGGCGTTACGTCAAGAGTGTTCTGGTCCGGGGGAAATAGGAGTTAGTATTTGGGTTTTTGCCCAAGCTTGGCCAGCAGTTCGTTGATCTCGGTTTCCAGCTCGGTCATTCGGAGCTCCCGACCAACCGCTAAAGAGTGAAATTGTTCCAGCTCTTCCATTTTGCTTGTCAATTGCAGATCATAGGCTTTTCTTTCGGTTACGTCGCGGGCGACCCCGAAGATCGCCGCCGGGATCCCTTCTTCAGCCTGGATCTGGCTGTCAATGTCCATAACGATAATATGGCCGTCCTTGGCCTTGATCTCCGCTTCATAGCGGGTCCGGGTAGTTTGACCGCTGACTTTTTGTTCGATCTTGGCCTTGATCACGGCATACGACTCGGGAGTAGTAAGGACGGAGAAGTTTTTGCCGACCAGCTCATCGATCTTGTATCCCAAAATCCGCTCGACCGCTCTGTTGATCGAAACAAAGTCTCCTTTCAGGTTCAGCGTAAAAACGATATCGTTGACATTTTCAAAAATAATATTATAAAGTTCCTTGCTTCTAAGTATTTGGGCTTGGGCCTGGTTGAGCGAGCGAAAAGTATTGTTGATCGCCCTCTGCAGGGAAGTGATCTCGTCATTGCCATCTTCAGGAATGGTCAGGTTGATCTTTTCTTTCTTGCCGATAGCCGTAATTGCGCCGGCCAACCTGGAAAGTCTCAGGAGAAGCAATCGGTCTAATAACAGCTGGAAGATCAAACCCAGCAAAACACCCGAGAAAACAATGATAGCCAGTAAATAGTTGACAGTCCTGTTTAAGTTGTTATAAATGATCCGAGGCACGTTTCTGGCCAGCAGGGCGGCAGGTTTTCCGTAAATATCTTTGATGACGGAATATCCGTTTATGGTATTATCGTCTACAACTTCAACCAGCTGGCCCTGTCTGCTTTTGTTGCTCACGCGGGTGAATTCATTTGTAGAGATGTTTTTCCCGGGGACAAATAATTTCAAGGGGAGCTGCAGCGACTGAGAAAGATAGGTTAGCTCGGCGCCGCCAACAAAACGCGCGAAGACCAACACCCCTCTGGTCGGCCCTTTTTCTTCGCTGGTTAAAATGGGTTGAGCCGAAAAGATCAATAATCCGTCCGGCAGGAGCAGGCTGCCATGGGCCATATTTTTTGCCGGGATGGAGGCGATCTCGGCCAGGTGCTTCTGAATGCTTGGCAATGGGGCGACAATTTGGTTTCGATCGGAATCATAAGAAAACCCCTTAAATAAGTTCCCTGAAGTATTAACGAATAAAATAGTATGCAATCTTAGGTTGTGAAAAGTGGTAGGGGTAATATTGGCGTCAAGGAAAGCTTTGTTTCCGTCAGCCATAAAATTGTAACAGTCGTCCCAGACCGCCCAGTCTCGGGCCATGTAGTTAATGGTATCCAGCTCAATGGCTTCAAACGCCCCCGCGATCCTTTGGGTCCGGTCAGCGGCATCATCAAGCTCAGCGCTTAGAAAATGGGGGATAAGCAACAGCCTGACACTGGTCATTACGACCAGGAAAATGGCCAGCAGGGTCAGGGCGGTCGAGACGATCACTTTCGTTCTTAATTTCATGGCTCCAGGTGGAATTATGGCACTCAATAAATTGGATTGCAACAGAATTGACATTGACAATCGCAGTCGTTATACTTCAAAAAACAGGAGGGCCTGAAATATGTTTGGGATCGGCACGATCGGCGGTATGTTTTTGTGGGGACTGCTTTTAATTGTATTCATTTTATGTTTTTCTTATATAGTCTGGGTTTCCGCCAGGCGGGAACACGGGATCATCCGTTTATCCGGCCAGATCCTGGCTATTTCACTGATCTTTCTGGCCGTGGTCGTTATTTTTTACTCTTCGATGTTCGGTCGTTTGTTCTTAAGAAGCTGGAAAGGGAACATGGGTGGGGCATATCAGATCATTGTTCCGGAAACCGGGCGGCTTAAATGACCTTAAGCCGGAAAATTTCGGTTGTTCTTTTGTTTTTTCTGTTGGCTGTTTCACCTCTTCTGGCCATGGGAGAAAAGCAGGCCCCAATGAAAAGCCAGCCAGCTAGTTTAGATTTTTCCCTGCCTGATATTCATGGAAAGACGGTCAAGCTTTCGGACTACAGAGGAAAAGTGGTCATGCTAAACTTTTGGGCTTCCTGGTGTCCCCCTTGCCGGGAAGAAATGCCGGCGATGCAAAAACTTCATGAGCGATTGGCTAAGGAGGCGTTCGCGATACTTGCGGTCAATATTGAGCCCGGCGGTTCGGAAAAGGTTCGTGATTATCTTAAAAAGAACGGATTAACTTTTAAAGTCTTATTTGGAGGGGAAGAGATCGCCTACCGCTGGTCGATCCGGAGCATTCCGACAACTTATCTGATCAATAAAAAAGGGGATATTGTCCAAACGATCATTGGGCCAAGAGATTGGGTCGATGCCGATAATTTGGAAATGTTCATGGGCATGATCAAGCAATGATCAAGAATTATTTATGAGCAGCATACCAATATTGATCGCTTTTCTTGCCGGACTTCTCTCCTTCTTTTCCCCCTGCATCTTGCCTTTGATCCCTTCATATATCCTGTTTTTGACCGGGATCACGGTCAAAGAATACCAGATTGATATCGCGGCGGCCAGGCGGACAACCCTGATCAGCGCCCTCTTTTTTGTCCTTGGTTTTTCCCTGGTCTTTATTATCCTGGGAGCCACCGCGAGCGCTATCGGCCAGTTGTTAATGTCATACCGGTCGGTGATCAGGATCGTTGGCGGAGTGGTGGTGATCATCTTAGGGTTGTTTTTGCTCCGGGTGATCAATTTAAGCTTTCTGCAAACCCATTTTGGCCTGGAAATGCGGTTTAAACCGAGCGGTTATCTTGGCTCTTTTGTTTTTGGCATGGCTTTTTCATCCGCCTGGGTCCCTTGCGCAGGACCGATCCTTGGTTCTATTTTAGTCCTGGCCAGCGTTTCTTCGAGTTTGAATAACGGGATTATTTTATTGGTCTTTTATTCTTTGGGGGTAGCTATTCCTTTTATTCTGGCCGCCTGGCTGCTTGATCTGGCCATAGTTTACATTAAAAAAGTCCAGCAGCTCTTTAGCTACATTGAAACGGTCAGCGGGGTGCTGTTGATCCTGATCGGATTGATGGTTTTAACCAACTCCCAGCAGGTCGTTTCGGCCTGGCTTAGCCGGTAAATGCTCCTTGATCTGATCATTGTTGGCGGAGGGCCGGCCGGGATCACCGCTTCGGTTTATGCCGCCAGAAAAAAGATTTCTTTCGCTATTTTGGCTAAAGAGATCGGGGGCCAGGCCGCCTGGTCCGGAAATATCGAGAACTACCTTGGTTTCCAATTGATCTCCGGGCCCGACCTTGTCAAGAAATTTTCCGATCACCTTAACCAGTACAAGTTTGACCTGCGTGAAGGGTCTGAGGCCATAAGGGTTGAAAAAGATGGGGGTAATTTTAAGACGATCCTTTCTAATGGCGAACAACTGCTTTCCAGGACGGTTTTGATCGCTTCCGGCAAGCGGCCAAAAAAGTTGGACGTTCCAGGTGAAAAAGAATATCTTGGCCGGGGCGTGGCGTATTGCGCGACCTGCGATGGGCCGCTCTTTGCCGGCAAAGCGGTCGCGATCGTCGGGGGAGGCAATTCCGCCCTGGACGCGGCGATCCAGATGGAGAAGATCGCCGAAAAAGTTTACCTGGTCAACATCGCGCCCGACCTGACCGGCGATCAGGTCATGATCGATAAGGTTAAGGGATCAAACAAGGTTGAGATCATAAATAATTCCAAAGCCGAAGAGATAATGGGAGACCAGTTCGTGAAAGCTATTAAAGTTGCCGGGCCGGGACAAACCAAGGTGCTAAAGGTTGAAGGGGTGTTTGTTGAGATCGGCTTGATCCCCAACTCCGGCCTGATCGATTGCGTCAAAAAGAACGATCATGGCGAGATCATGATAAACAGCGCCGCCGAAACTTCCTGTCCCGGTGTTTTCGCGGCGGGGGACGTGACCGATGTTCCGGCCAAACAGATCATTATCGCGGCGGGGGACGGGGCCAAAGCGGCGCTTTCCGCTTTTTCTTACCTCAATCATTTAACCTCATAGAGCGCAGGTGTTGGTATACCTTTTGATCAGGACCGAGCTTAAGATCATTAAAACAAAAACATAAACCGCGGTGATTTCCTTGATTCCGTGGACCGCCATCCCCTGGGTCGCCAGCAGACTGGCGATCAGGATCGAGAACTCTCCGCGCGAAAAAAGGCTGTAACCGACATTTTGCGCTTCTGCCAGAGAGATCTTCTGGATTGGGACAGCTGCCAAACCGGTCAGGAGCTTCCCGCCGATCGAGACCAGGATCAGGGTCAAGACCATGGCGATCACGTTCCGGTCGATCGCCAGCAGGTCAACTTGCAGGCCAAAGGAGAGAAAAAAGAGGGCGGCGGCAAAAAAGCCAAGCGGCCCCAGCAGTTTTTTTATCCTTCCTTTATGTTCCGATTCGGCCAGGGCGGAGCCGATGAAAAAAGCCCCGGTCGCTTCGCTTAAGCCGATAAATTTTGAGAAAAGGGCGATAATAAAGATCAGGCCGATGATCTCAAGCAGGAATATCTCTTCCTGTTCGACATTTAACAAGAAATTCAGGAAGGAGCGGATCGGCTTTTCCAGGACAACAAAAAAGCCGCAGAAAAGGAGCGCTTTAAGCAGAGCAATTGAGATCAGCGCCAGATCGACCGAGCTGTTGTTGTGAGCCAGGGCGGCAAAGATCGCCAGCATGACCGCCATGACAATATCTTCGACGATCAATATGCCAAGGACTGTCCTGGTTTCGTGCCGCGGCATGCAGCCGGCGTCGACCAGCAGTTTGGAGATGACCGCCGAACTGCTGACGTAGACAATGCCGCCGAGGAAAAAGATCTCCAGCGGATTCCAGCCGAACAGGTAACCGCAAAGGAGGCCGAGGGGGAAGTTGATCAGCAGGTCAAGCAGGCTTAGGAGAAAGACCTTTTTCCCCAGGGAGCGGACCTTGTTCATGGAAAATTCCAGCCCGACAAAAAAGAGGAGGAGGATCGCGCCAAGTGATGACAAGAACTCAAAGGTGACCGAAGGTTGGAGAAAAAAACGGGCCAGCGCCCCGGCAAGCAGGTAGCCGGCAATGGTCGATTGCTTCAGGCGGTTGGAGAAAAGGGCCAGCGCGGAAGCGCTTAGCAGGAGGGCTCCAAAATAAAAGAACTCCTTCTCCATTTAACCTTCGACGATCCAGTGCTCCTGCTCTTTGAACCAATCGGCCGGGTTGTTGAGGTATTTTAATGTTTCATCGAGTATGGCAAAGTGTTCTTTTTCTTCCTGGGCGAGGGCGGCGTAAAACTTCCTGGCGGTCTGGTCGGAGCTTTCCGCGGCGATCTTGTCGTAAAGGGTAAAGCTGTCTTTTTCCAGCCCTTCGGCGATCAGGTACGCGTCATTGAGCTCTTGTTGGGTCTCAAATTTACGGTCCAGTCCTTTTTTTAGTTTTTCGACAATGACTTTTAACAGTTCAGCTTTGGTGGGATATATTTCGACCCCTTTTAGCCAATCGGAGGCGAGAGTTTTTTCTCCGGTAAGGTTTTGATAAAACTCCTTGATCTTGGCCAGATGGATCAGTTCACGATCAGCCAGGCTGGTCAAAGTTGACGAGGCGAGCGGGTTGGCGGTCTTTTTTGCGGTTTGAGTATAGAAATCGTAGCCTTTCTTTTCCAGTTCGATCGATAGTTTGACGTCAGCGATCAAGTTGTTCATGGGCGTGGCCCTCCTTTTACTCATCATTAAAATACTAGCAGTTGTTGGAAAGAATAACAAGCTTACAGCTTTAAGCTGTAAGCGCTCCTATCACTTGGCAATCACCATTTGTACTGCTACAATTACTGACATGAAAGAAATCCTGGTTGTAGACGACGAAAAGGACATTGCCGAAGCGATCGAGTACAATTTGAAAACCGAAGGCTATAAAGTGGCCAAAGCTTATGACGGTTTGAGCGCCGTTAAAATGGCCAAAGAGAAGATTCCCGCTTTAATAATGCTCGACCTGATGCTTCCCGGAATGAGCGGGCTGGATGTTTGCAAAGCGCTTAAGAATGGGCCCGCTACCGCCAATATCCCGATCATTATGCTGACCGCCAAAGGGGAAGAGGCGGATAAAGTTATTGGGCTTGAACTAGGGGCTGACGATTATTTGACCAAACCATTTAGTATGCGGGAGTTAATTGCCAGGATCAAAACGATCATCAAACGTTATGGGGGGGGAATAATAACGGCGCCGAAGGTCCTCAAAGCCCCCGGACTTGATCTGGATACGGATAAGCATGAGGTCAGGGTAGCCGGCAAGCCGGTCGAGCTGACCGCCAAAGAATTCGCGCTTCTCCAGTATTTGTGGGAGAACGAAAGGAAGGTTTTCAGCCGCGAGCGGCTGCTTGATACGGTCTGGGGGATAGAGGTCGCGGTCGAAACCCGAACGGTGGACGTCCATGTCCGGCGCCTGCGGGAAAAACTTGGCAAGGCCGAGAAATATCTTCACACTTTGCGCGGGGTTGGTTATAAATTTGAGGTAAAGAAGTGAAAATATTTAATTATTTTGGCCGGTTTTATTCCGCGCTATTTCTGGCTTTTGTCGGCAACGTGGCGGTCTGTTTTCTGGTCATATACCTCCTGAAATCTAAGTGGTACGCCCTGCTGGTCGGCATGGCGGTCGCCGTTCTTTTCAGCGCGGTTTTTGCCAGGTTGTTTAGCGACCCGATCGTCCGTCTGTCTGATGTCGCCAAGCGGATCGCCGCCGGGGAGTTTGAGAACCATTTTTTCCGGCGTTCCCGTTTCGAGGTCGGTGAACTTGAGCGGGCGATGGAGCGGATGAGCAAGTACCTGCGGATAACCTTTGAGAAGCTTTCCGCGAAAAAGAGCCAGATCTCCGCGGTCCTTTCCAGCATGAACGAGGGGGTTCTGGCGGTCAATCGGGAAGGGAGAGTTATCCTGGCCAACCCGGTCATAGAAAAGATCTTGGGGGTGACCGAACCGGAGATTATTGGGAAAACGATCAGAGAAGTAGTTCGCAATAATGAGATCGCCGACCTGATCGCCAAAGCGCTGCGCGAAGGGGAGCGGGTCAGGGAAGAGATCGAGGTTGTCCAGCCATTTGCCGGGATCTTTGACGCCCACGCCGGCCCGGTCATGAACGAGGAGCGGGAGGTTATCGGGGTGGTTTGCGTGTTGCATGACATGACTGAAGTGCGGAAACTGGAGAAGGTCCGCTCCGAATTTGCCGCCAATGTTTCCCATGAACTGAAGACTCCGCTGACTGTTATCAGGTCTAATGTGGAGACCCTGCTGGGCGGGGCAATAAACGACCCGGCGCATAATATTGAATTCGTGAAAAAGATCGACAAGCACGCGCGCAGCCTCTCGGAGCTGATCGATGATATTTTAGAGCTTTCCCGGCTGGAGTCTAAAAAAGAGCTTGGTCCTTTTATCAGGCTTGACCTGGAAGAGGTAGTTGCCCGGGCGATCGAGACGGTTTCTGTTAAAGCGGTAGAAAAAGGGGTGGCGATCATTGCCGAATGTCCCGGCGAGGAAGTTTTGGTCAATGGGATCGAGGACCATCTTTACCGGGCGGTCTTGAATTTGCTTGACAACGCGGTCAAATACAACAACCCGCAAGGGAAGGTTTCCATCAGCTGCAAAATGGATAACGACCGCGTAAAAATTATGATCGCCGACACAGGGGTAGGGATCGGCCGGGAGCACCTCCCCAGGGTCTTTGAGCGATTTTACCGGACCGATGTCGCCCGTTCCCGCGAACTTGGCGGAACCGGCCTTGGGCTGGCGATCGTCAAGCACGTTGTTAGCCTTCACCATGGGACCATTGAAGTTGAAAGTGAGGAAGGAAAGGGCTCTACGTTTACTATTACCCTGCCGCTGATCGCCTAACCTTTCAGAATTTACCTGATCGTAACACCTCTTTAATTATCGCTTAATCTACTTTGTCCATAATTTAACCGTAATTAATGATTAATGCTCCAACAAGGAGGGGGGCAAAATTGAAGTTCAAGTTAAATTATAAAAGGAGAGAAGAGATGAAAAAAGTAATTAGTTCAGGCTTGTTGATGATTTTGACTGTGGTTTTCGCGGCTTCCCTGGCCTCGGCCCAGCCCGGCGAACAAAAAAAAGTCGAATCTTACATAAATGAATTGCGGGGTAAATTAACCGTGGCGCAAAAGAACCGGGACTTGAAAAGAGCGCGGCTTTTACAGCAATTAATCAGTGACGCCAGGCTGCGCCTCAATAAGATCAAGGCTGAAGCGGCAGAGCCGTCAACGCCGACCGCCCAAGAGCCAGTCGCCTCTGAAGCGAGTGATGAACTGGTTGACCTTAAAGAAGAGACCAACGCGGCGCTGGCCAGCTTAAAGAATGAACTGGTGGCGGTCAAAGCTGATAATAAAGATATTAAGGTCAGTTCCGTGGTTTTCTTCCACTGGCAGAAATATACCCAGAATGCCGGCTCATCCAACTACAATCAGTTTGATGTCAGCCGGGCGTATTTGGATTTCAAAAAGAAACTGGCAGATGAAGCCAGCGCTCGGGTGACCCTGGACGTCCGGCGGCTGGACACCACATCTTCGACCGGGACCGATCCTAACAAGAAGACCCAAAACTTATTTGATTATTTGAAATACGCTTATTTGGAAAAACCAGTCCCTGTTCCGGTCTATCTTCAACCGGTCCCTTATACGTTGACCGCTAAGATCGGTCTTCAGCATACCGCCTGGATCGATTGGGCGGACAAGATGCTCAATGCCCGCTTTATCGCTAAAACCCTTCTAGATAATGAAGGGGTGATGAGTTCATCTGATTTTGGCTTGGGCGCTCTGGGAAAAATCAGCGTCAGCGGTTTTTCGGATGTTGAATATCACGCGACCATGCTCAATGGTTCGGGCTACTCAAAGCCGGAATCAGACGCGCGAAAAGATATTGGCTTAAGGCTGAACTCGACAGTTTATAGCGATTCTAATATTGGGAGCGTGGTCGTTGGGTTGTTTGGCAACCTGGCTGGAGTAAAAACCGATGGTTCAATGGACAGTCATACAAAGAAACAGACGGTTGCCCTTGTCGGTATAAAAAATCAAATGGTTTCGGTTGGGGTGGAATATTTGTATGGGACAAATATCTCCGGGTATAGTTTAGGCGGTACTTTTCTGGTCTATCCCGGGTGGACCCTTCTTGCCAGGATCGATAACTATGATCCATCTCGAAGCGCCGGCAATAACGAGATCAACCGGTCGATTTATGGGTTAATTTATGATTGGGGGAAAGATGTCAAATTGGCGGCTGACATTCAGAGCGCCAGAACGGGAACTGGCGCGACCACCAGCATCTTTTACCTGCATAGCATGATCACAATATAAGGAGGAGAATAAATGTTTAAAAAAGCAATAGCTGCCGTAATTTGTCTGGCCCTTGTTTCAAGCGCCGCGCTGGCTGTCTCTCTGAACGGAGCCGGGGCGACCTTTCCTTACCCGATTTACGTCAAATGGAACAAGATGTTTGCCGACAAGACCGGGATCCAGGTTAATTATCAGGGGATCGGCTCAGGCGGCGGGATCCGCCAGTTTACCGCGCAAATAACCGATTTTGGCGGGAGCGACGCCCCGATGACCGAAAAGCAAATGGCTGATGCTGGCGGCAATGTTCTACATATTCCAACAGTTATGGGAGCGGTAGCCGTCTCTTATAATCTACAGGAGGCAACAAAGCTTAAGCTTGATCCTGAAACACTGGCAAAAATATTTATGGGGAAGATAAAAAAATGGAATGACCCGGCGATCGCGGCACTTAATCCCGGGGTCAGACTGCCGGCCAAAAGTGTTCTGGTCGCGCATCGGAGCGATGGTAGCGGAACGACCCACATCTTTACTTCGTATTTAGCCAAGGTCAGCACCGCCTGGGCGGCAGAGGTTGGCGCGGGGAGCGCCGTTTCCTGGCCGACCGGTATCGGCAGCAAAGGGAATGCCGGAGTTGCCGGGGTGATCAAGGGGAACGAAGGGGCGATTGGATATGTCGAGCTCTCTTACGCGATCAGCAACGACCTGCCAGTTGCCGCGCTCAAGAACAGGAGCGGCAGTTATGTCGTCCCGTCTCTTCAATCAACGACCGCCGCGGCGTCGGGAGCGATCAGCTCCGCGAAAATTTCCAAACAAGTCGCCGGTGGAGATTATAGGCTTGATCTGACCAACGCTCCCGGAGCCGGATCGTATCCTATTGTCGGTATGACCTGGATACTGGTCAAACAAAAAATTAATGACGCTGAAAAAGGGGAAGCTTTGAAAAAGTATCTTAAATGGGGTTTGAGCGATGGTCAAAAATATGCCAGCTCTCTCCTGTACGCGCCACTGCCGGAGAGTATGTCGGATAAAGTATTGGAGTTGATCGATTCAATTGAAACTGGTCTTTAGTAAACTATTGAAACAAGGGGATGTCTGGTTCAAAGGCTTTATCTTTGCCTTTGCCGCCAGCATCCCTTTGATCCTGTTCTCGCTGGTCGGGGTCCTATTGTTTTGGGCCTGGCCGGCGATCAGGCATTTTGGCTGGGGCTTTATTATCGGCACTGCCTGGGATCCCTTGGCCGACAATTATGGCGCCCTGCCGTTCATTTATGGTACGGTAATGTCTTCGCTTATCGCGCTGGTCATTGCCGTTCCGCTCGGACTTGGTTGCGCGATTTTTATCTCCGAGGTCTATAAGTCAAAGTTTCGGGAGTACGTGGCGGTAATGGTCGAACTTTTGGCGGCGATCCCTTCGGTAGTTTATGGGCTTTGGGGGATATTTGTCCTTGCCCCTTTCTCGGCGAACTATCTCCAGCCGATGCTTAAGGGGCTTTTTGGTTTTCTTCCTCTCTTTCAAGGCCCATCCTCCGGACCGAGCTTGTTAACCGGGGGGATAATTTTGGCGATCATGATCCTGCCGACCATAACCGCGTTATCGCGCGAGGTTCTTCAAGCGGTCCCTTACAGTTTACGGGAATCGGCGATGGCACTTGGGGCTACCAGATGGGAGACCTTTAAACTGGCGGTTTTTGGTCCGGCCAGTTCCGGGATCATTGGGGCTGTTATTCTTGGTTTGGGAAGAGCGCTGGGGGAGACGATGGCGGTGACGATGGTGATCGGCAACCGTCCGCAGATCTCCGGTTCCCTTTTTGCTCCGGCTTATTCACTGTCGGCGGTAATCGCCAATGAATTCGCGGAGGCGGTGACGGAATTGAACCTGTCGGTCCTGATCGAACTCGCCCTGATACTTTTAGTGATCACTATAGTCGTCAACGGCTTAGCGAGGTATTTAGTGTGGCAAACGACCATCAAAAATTAATTAGAGAAATAAAAGAGAGAGTATTTTTAGGAGCGGTGGTCTTAAGCGCGGTGCTGGCGGTCATGCCGCTGATCGCCGTAATTAGTTATGTCTTTTTCAAAGGGATCGGCGCCTTTAGCTTTGACTTTTTTACTCAACTTCCGATGCCGGTCGGGGACCCGGGAGGAGGGATGGCGAACGCGATCGTCGGAACATTTATTTTGGTCGGGCTTGCCTGTTTGGTCGGTCTGCCGATCGGGATCTTTGGCGGCATCTGGCTGGCGCAGTATGGATCCGGCAAGAGAGGTTTTTTTATAAGATATTCGGCCGATGTTCTGTCGAGCCTGCCGAGCATAGTCATTGGCATTTTTGCCTACGTGTTGATCGTGGCGACCATGAAGCGGTTTTCGGCGATCGCCGGCGGCTTTGCCCTCGGGATTATCATGATCCCGGTGGTCACCAGGACGACGGAAGAGATGGTTAAAATGGTCCCCCGTACCCTTTATGAGGCGGGGTTGGCGCTCGGCCTCCCGGAATGGAAGGTCGCTTTGCGGATCGTTTTTCGCACCGCCTGGAACGGGATCTTTACCGGAGTGATCCTGGCGGTTGCCAGGATCATGGGGGAGACCGCCCCGCTTATCTTTACCGCTTTCAATACCATGTATTGGAACCTGCAGATCGACCAACCAATGGCCTCCATGACCGTGCAGATCTATAATTACGCGATCTCCCCATTTGATGAATGGCATGCCAAAGCCTGGGCCGGTTCTCTTACAATAATTTTGATCGTGTTTCTAATAACTGTAGTCGTAAGAAAATATTCAAAGAGGGTCTATTATGGATAAAATTAAAATGAAAGCCTCCGGTCTGAACGCCTGGTTTTCAGGAAAACAAGCCCTGAAAGAAATTAATATGGAAATATTCGCCAATAAGGTGACGGCGGTTATCGGGCCGTCAGGTTGCGGCAAGTCGACCTTTGTGAGGAATTTGAACAGACTGCACGAAACAATACCGGGAGCAACAGTTGCCGGCGAGGTCCTCTTAGATGAAGAGAATATCTTTAAACCCAGGTACGACCTGGTCGATCTTAGGCGGAGGGTGGGGATGGTCTTTCAGAAGCCGACTCCCTTTCCCACCATGTCAATCTACGACAACGTGGCGGCGGGCCTTAAGCTTGCCAGCCGGTTTAGTAGGGATGTTTTGGACAAGGAGGTTGAGACCTCTTTAAAACAGGCGGCGCTTTGGAATGAGGTTAAGGATAGCCTTAATAAACCAGGCATCGGCCTTTCGGGGGGGCAGCAGCAACGGCTTTGTATCGCCAGGACCCTGGCGGTCAAACCAGAGGTGATCCTGCTTGACGAGCCTTGTTCGGCCCTTGATCCGATCTCTACCGGCAAGATCGAAGAGTTGATCCATGAGCTCAAAAAAGATTATACGATCGTGATCGTGACCCACAATATGCAGCAAGCGGCCCGGGTCGCCGACTTCACCGGTTTTTTTCTCCTTGGCGAGCTGGTTGAATTTGACGTTACCGGCAAAATATTTACCGCGCCGTCCGATAAGCGGACCGAGGATTACGTGACCGGCCGATTTGGCTGATAATTGTTACCAGCAGTTAACATTGATGTAACCTGGAGTTAACAAAGGCATAAGAAAATGAACATACAAAATGAGTTCAATCAAAAGGTATTTATTTCTCTTTTTCGCGATCAGCCTCCTGCTTGCCGGCGGCTGTGCCCGCGGCAACAAAGCGATCCAGATCAAAGGTTCGGACACCATGGTTAACCTGGCTGAAGCCTGGACCGAAAAATTTATGGAAAAATATCCGGAAAGCGCG
>JAHJKL010000033.1 GCA_018822365.1 Candidatus Margulisiibacteriota bacterium | reverse complement strand
TATTGAGCTGTCCATTTTCTTTGTCTGGCCACAAAGAAAATGGACGAAAAGAAAAGGCCTCGCGCATTTCGATTTTTCTCAATGTAAGCGAAATGCGCAGAACACGCTGAATTTAAACGAGACAATTCAAAATATAAGTAATATTGCTTTCAAGGTGGTTCTTTCGGCCGGTAACGAAGGATATCGTTGTTTATGAGTATTGCGATACATTTTGAAGGTTGGGATGATCTTTTGTTGGTTTCTTCGATTGCTTTTACGCTTAACTGTGCGTAAAATGTGGGCAGTAAAAGAGCTGAAGTTGGTTGCTAGACAAAAAAATAAAGGAGTGGCTCAATGGATGAAAAAAATATTAAAGAAATGATGAAAAATTGGAAACTTATTGCGAAGGAGCTGTTGAATCAATACCAAAAGAATTTAATTAATAACTTTAACTCAATTGAATTAGAAAAAATATCAAAAAAATGTGATGATCATAGCAACAGTTATAAGGCGATTATTAACGTCGCAATTTCTACGTTAGGAGTAGATAGATATAATCAGATCAATGACGAATTGAACAAAGAAATTAGGCTTGTTTGAGGGGAGGGGGATAGTAGCTATGGATTTAGCAACTTGGTTGGCAATAGCTAATTTGGGTCTTACGTTCGTTTTGACTGGTTTTGCTATAATTTGTACTTGGTGGTGGAGTGGTTATAGAAAAATGTTGCCGTGGGAAATAGCTAAGAAGCATTATATTGAAGTCGTTAAAAGAAATCTTTGTCCGAAATGTGCAAGTAAAAACATCGAGATTATTCCAGAAATTATTACTGGGTCAGATTTTGAAGATGTTTGTTATGCTGGATACGATCATGGGAAATGTAAGGACTGTAAACATGAGTGGGATTTCGATTTTTCTCATTTCTCTAATTAATAAAATAATATAAATTCCTGATGGGGCCCTTTGAAGATTGATGATACTAAATGATAAATCCATCGAAGGTTAGACGGCTATAAAATGCATCATGGCAAATGGGGACAAAGATGTCCATCTTTTCCGGTCGAAAAAACCTATGATAATTACTTTTATTTATTTATTGAAGTGCCTCTTATAAATTCAGAGTGGGCGCGCTTTTTGCTTACCTTGAGAAAAATCAAAAAGCGCTAGGCCTTTTCTTTTCGTCCATTTTCTTTGTGGCCAGACAAAGAAAATGGACAGCCCAATAAAAGAGAGCGATAAAGCTAAATACGTACAGGGGACAAACTAAATACCCGCCTTCACTATCCTCGGTATCCCCGCGTAATGATTGCGACTTCGTTTTCGGTAAAAACAATGATATTTTTGTGGTATTTCAAAGGAGAGGATATCACAATTTGTGATATCCTTAAAAAATATCAATTTGATAGTAAATACTGGCTGTTTATTTGCGAGGAACCGAGAATTCATTCTCAGGTTCCGAGCGGATACCCGCCTTCGCAATCCTCGGTATCCCCGCATAATCGTTGAAGATCTCGACTTGTGAGTAGCGGTTATCTGCGGCAAAGAGAGTTTTAATCGCTTCAGCTTGCCCAAACCCAAACTCAAATATTAACTTTCCCCCAGGATTAAGATGAACAGGGGCGTCATTAATTAGACGGCGAATATAATCTAACCCATCGTTGCCGCCATCAAGAGCGCTGACTGGTTCCCAATCTTTAACGTCGGGTTCCAGCCCGGCCAGATCAGAGGTTGGGATATAGGGAGGGTTGGAGACGAGCAGCTCGACTTTTTCTTTTAAAGGTGAGAGGAGATCCCCTTCAAGAAAAGTGATTCGCGCGTTATGTGCGGCGGCATTTTCTTTTGCTAAGGCGAGCGCGTCCACTGAGAGATCAATAGCTATGATCTTGGCTTTAGGAAGTGATTTAGCCAGGCTAATAGCGATACAGCCGCTCCCTGTCCCAATATCGGCGATGATAGGAGAATAGGGGATTAGGTGATTAGGCAACAAGGTGAATATTTTCTCCACTAACAGTTCCGTTTCCGGACGGGGGATCAATACCCGTTGGTCGACTTTAATATCTAAACCCATAAAAGGCTGATAACCGACAATGTAAGCGGTCGGCTCATGAGCTAATCGTCTAGCAATTGAATGTTTAAAGTTGTCTAAAATATTTGGGGGAATAATCTGGGTTCCATGAGCAATAATGTTGGCAGTTGTCAGTTGGAGGTTGTTAGTTAAGAGAATTTCCGCTTCCAGCCGGGGATCTTCTAAATTAGCGAGTTGGGCGATCCCCCAGGCGAGCGCCTCGGCGATTGTCATGCCGCGTTGGCGAGCTTGGCCGCCCGGTCGGCGGTCGCCAGGGCGTCGATCATTTCGTCCAGGTTGCCGTCTAAGACCTGGTCCAACTGATGGACGGTAAAACCGATCCGGTGGTCGGTCAGCCGGTTCTGCGGGAAATTATAGGTCCTGATCTTTTCCGAGCGGTCGCCGCTCCCGACCATCACCCGGCGGCTCGATTCCCGCTCCTTGCGCCGCTTTTCTTCTTCTACCTCGTAAATACGGGCGCGGAGAAGTTTCATCGCCTTGGCCCGGTTTTGGAGTTGGGAGCGCTCTTCCCGGCATTCGACGACGGTGCCTGTCGGGATATGGATGACCCGGACGGCGGAAGAGACCTTGTTGACGTTCTGGCCGCCGGCCCCGCCGGCCCGGAACGCTTCAAAGGAGATGTCTTTTTCGTCAATGTGGATGTCCATATCTTCAACTTCCGGCAAAATCGCGACCGACGCGGCAGAAGTGTGGATCCTGCCGCTTGCTTCAGTTTTCGGGACCCGCTGGACCCGGTGGATCCCCCCTTCATATTTTAAGCGGCTGTAAGCCCCTTTGCCAATAATGTTGACGATCGCTTCTTTGTAGCCGCCAAGCCCGGTGTCGTTGGCGTCAATGATCTCGGTTTTCCACCCTTTGCGTTCGGCGTAGCGCAGGTACATCCGGAGCAGGTCGCCGGCAAAAAGGGCCGCTTCGTCGCCGCCGGTCCCGGCCCGGATCTCCACGATAATGTTCTTGTCGTCCAATGGGTCTTTGGGGATCAGCAGGATCTCAAGGTCGGAGACGAGCGCTAACTTTTTTTTCTCCAGACCTTTGATCTCTTCTTCGGCTATTTCACGCATTCCTTCGTCTTTGAGCATCGCTTCGGCTTCGACGATCTCATGTTCCGCCTGTTTGTAGGCCCGGTATTTTTCAACCACGTCACGAAGTGAGCTTAATTCTTTGGCGTAATTGGAGAAAAGTTCGCGGTCGTTGATAATATCAGGCTGGCTAAGAGAAGTTTCCAGCTCAATGAACCTTTTTTCGACGTTGGCAAGTTTGTCTAAAAACATGAGGTGTCCGGGAGGGGACGGTTACTTTTCCTTGGGGGCGGCGGCTTTTTTGGGTTTCTTGGCGGCAGTTTTTTTGGCGGCCGCTTTGGCGACTTTCTTTTTCTTCTCTTTCTTCACGCGCGGGGCGACATTGGCGAATTTCTTTTTGAACTTCTGGACGCGTCCTTCGGCGTCGACCAGCTTCTGCTTGCCGGTAAAGAGGGGATGGCAGGCGGAGCACATGTCGACCGTGACGTTTTCTCTGGTCGAACCAATAGCGAATACCGCGCCACAGGCGCAGGTCGCTTTAGTGTCAAAATATTTTGGGTGAATTCCTTCCTTCATATCGCTAATAATCATAACATGAAAAGAGTGGGGTTGTCTACTGAAATTCCTGGAGTCCGGCTTCTAAGCCCCGCCGGTATTGATACTCCTCCAGCAGGTAGCGTGATTTGACCCGGGCCAGGAGCTTGGGGCTCCTCTTTAGCAGGGAGTAAATCCCCATTGCCAGCGGGTTTATCCCCAGGAACATTTTAATCGTTAGATTGGGATGCTTTTTGTAAAAGAGGGCGGCGGAGCGTCCCATTTCAAACTTGCGCTCCAGCATCCCGGCGTCGCTGACCGGGTGATGGTGGTAATTAACCGCGCCGGGGAGGTAATAGAGCGGGACCTTCATCCGGGAGAGCCGGTAGCCGAGCTCAATATCTTCCCAGCCGTAACCTTTGAACCGTTCGTCAAAAAGCCCTGCTTCCAGGATGATCTTTTTGGGGAGAGAGAGGTTGCCGGTCAGAAAGTATGACCACTTAAGCCGGGAGTTGGGAAAAATAAAAGACTTGATATACGGCTTGCCGTCCGGATTGATCGTCAAACCTTCAAACGAAGTGTTCATTTTCTTCCGATGGGCCTTCAGGTGCTCCTCTAGCAGTGTTTCTTTTGCGACCATGTCGGCGTCGGTCAGGAAAACGATCTCGCCGGTTGCCGCCTTGATCCCCAGGTTGCGGGCAAAAGTTTTCCCTTTGTTCTCCACCCGCTGGTAATTGAAGCGGCAGGGGGGATGGAGTTCCTGAACCATCTGGTCGGTCCCGTCGGTCGAGGAGCTGTCGACCAGCTGGATCTCATATTGATCGGAAGCGAGGGTCTGGCGAAAAAGGGATTCGAGGGTTTGCCGCAAAACCTCTTTCTGGTTATATGTTCCAATAATAACCGATAATCGCATGATCACATTATATAGGGGGGGAGCGGTGTGGACAAGTCGTAATACGTGGGCTATCATAAACGGTAGAAATGCATATTCCAGACGGATTCCTTGATCCGAAAGTATCGGCCGGCCTGTTAGGCGGGGCGGCGCTGGTCCTTGGCTACAGCCTGGCAAAAGTCCGGGCGGCGGTGACCGCTTTGGTTCCGGCGGCTGTTTTGGCTACCGCTGGCAAAAAAGGGGGCCAAATCCTGGGTAGAACGCGGCAAATGCTGACCGGTGAAGGGGAACGGACGATCTATAAGATGGGGATGGTCGCGGCGCTGATCTTTGCCGCGCAGATGTTTAACTTCCCGATCAGCGGCGGGACTTCCGGCCACCTGATCGGTGGGGTGTTCGCGGCGGTGGTGTTGGGCCCGTTTGCCGGCTCGCTCGTCATCGCGGCCGTCCTGGCGGTCCAAATGTTCTTTTTTGCGGACGGCGGGTTGATCGCCGTCGGGGCCAACATTATCAACATGGCGGCTATCGGTTCGATCATTGGCTATTATATATATTATTTGCTCAAGAAGATTATGCCGGAGTGGGGGGCGATCGCTCTGGCCGCCTGGTCATCGGTTGTTCTAGCCGCCCTGGCTTGCTCGTTGGAACTGGGAATTTCCGGAACTGTTCCTTTTGCTATGGTAATTCCAGCGATGGTCAAAGTCCACGCGGTGATCGGGATCGCCGAAGCGTTGATCTCCCTGGCTTTGGTCGGATCGTTCCGCTCTATGTTGAAGGAGGAAGGATGAGAAACCTCTTTCTCCTCTCTATTGCCATTGTTGTTCTTGCCTCTTTTTTCGCTTCAACTCATCCTGATGGTCTTGATTATGTGGCGGGATCATACAACTTTGCCAACAAGGGGGTGGAACGGACCGCGCTATTAAATTATTCAACTGCGGGGATCGTTGGGGTGGTGATCATCCTCGCCCTGTTCTGGGGGAGTGTCCGTCTTTTTAAAAGTAATAAAGGAGCAGTTAAATGAAAAAAATTATTATTTTTCTCTTTGCTATGTTGGCTGCCGCTCAAGTTTACGCTGTTTCGCCATATCTTTATGCTAACACCACCTGGGGCGCCCTGGGGGGAGGGGTAGGGCTTGATCTCGGGGATGGAAGAGCGATCGACTTTAGCGCGACCGGCGGTTCCGGTCCATCCGGTTCCACCTACTCGGCTTATGTCGATTATTTCTGGGGAAACTGGGGGGTAGGGATCACTGCCAAAAAAGTCGCGGTCAATGCCGATCTGGCTTATGACCTGAACCTGCAATACGCGCTGGAACAGGCGATCAACGACAATGTTACTGTTGGCGCCTCTTTTACTCTGATCAATTACGATACAACCGCCAACGCTGACCCGAATTGGACCGTTTTGCCAAGCATCGGCGCGTATGTTAAACTTCCTTTGTAAATATATTAATAAGGAGTAAAAAATGAAAAAAGTATTTGTTGCCGCATTAGCACTGGGATTACTGGTTTCCGTTTCTTTTGCCGGGACGGTCAATGTCTCCGGTCGGGCCGGGATGTTCAATAATGGCGGCGGTTCGACGTCGATGATGTATGGGGTGAGCGCCGATTATGGCATTACCGAAAATCTATCGGTCCGCGGAGCGGTTGATACGACCAGCTACGATGTTGGAGGGGTTTCTACCACTTATATGCCGATCTCCGTTGACCTGATCTACCACCAGACCTTTAGCGATATGGTTACCCCATATGCCGGCGCCGGTTTGAGCTATAACTCGGTAAGCGCCGGTGGTTCGACCAGTTCAACGACCGGCTATCAGGGGGAAGTGGGGGTTAAATTCGCTCTGGCCGGGATGACCGCCGGGGTTGAATACCGGATCATTTTCCCGGATGCCAGCAAGTCGACCTCGGTGACTTCGTCCAATGCCTATATCCAGGGTGGTTTTTCGCAGAGCTTTAATATCTAAGAGCGTAGTCTTATATAAAGGGAAACCTGCGACAATATCCCGCCATAGGCGGGCAGGCGTCGCGGTTTCCCTTTTTACTTTTCAGTCGTGGCTTTAATTGAATCATGGGTGATAGCGAGAAGTTCTTTGAGTTCTTTTTGGGTGATGCTCAATGGGGGCATTAGGACGATGACGTCGCCGAGCGGCCTAAGGATTGCTCCCCGTTTGCGAGCCTCTAAAATGACCTGGTGCCCCAGTCTGGTTTTCGCGGAATAAGCGATTTTCCTCTTTTTATCAGCAAACAACTCAATCCCAACCATAGTCCCGCATTGGCGGATATCACCAACGTGTGCTAATTGATTAAACCTGGGGAGCTCTTTAGCCAGCAAAGCGGAAATTTGCTTAACGTTCGCCAGGACTTTTTCTTTTTTAAACAGGTTGAGCGAGGCGAGGGCGGCGGCGCAGGCGAGCGGATTCCCGGTATAAGTGTGGCCGTGGAAAAAGGTCTTGTTCTCTTCAAAGTGTCCAAGAAATGCGTTATAGATCTGATCGGTTGTTAAAGTGGCCGCCAGGGGAAGATAACCGCCGGTGATCCCTTTGGCGACGCACATCAGGTCAGGGCTGACCCCTTCGTGTTCGCAGGCGAACATCTTGCCGGTCCGGCCGAAACCGGTCGCCACTTCGTCGACTATCAGCAGAATGCCGTATTTGGAGCAGAGCCTGCGGACCGCTTTAAGATATCCTTTGGGCTGCAACAGTATCCCGGCAGCCGCCTGGACAAGCGGCTCGACGATCATTGCCGCGATTTCCTGGTGTTTGGCTTTAAGGAGTTTTTCTAGCTCGGCAACGTTTCCCGGCGTAACTTTGATCGATTTAAAGAGGAGTGGTTTGTAGATTTTGTGGAAGAGGTTGATGCCGCCAACGCTAACTGAACCTATTGTATCTCCATGATAGGCGTTGGTTAAGGTGAGGAATTTTGTTTTATGAGTTTTCCGTGTCCCGTCCCCCGTCCCCCGTATTCCGTGTCCCTTCCTTTGCTGCCAATATTGAAAAGCGATCTTCAGGGCGATCTCGACCGCGGTTGAGCCGCTATCTGAATAGAAGACTTTATTTAACCCCTTTGGCGTGATCTTGACCAATTGCTTTGCCAATTCGATTGCCGGGACATTGGCCAGGCCGAGGAGGGTGGAGTGGGCGACTTTATCGAGCTGTTTTTTGATCGCCTGGTTAAGGGCTTTGTTGTTGTGGCCATGGACGGTGACCCAGAGGGAAGAGCAGCCGTCGATGTATTTCTTCCCTTCGGTATCCCAGAGATATACGCCGTCCCCTTTTTCAATGATCAGCTGGTCGTTTGCCAGCCAATCTTTCATTTGGGTGAAAGGATGCCAGAGACAGTGATTATCCTTATCTAATAAGGCTTTGGTCTGTTGGCGCATGATCTTTAAAGTATAAAGGTTTAAACCGATAAAGGTCAAGAAAAGCCTGAAATTTTTCTTTGATTTGTTTGATAGGTTATAAGGTTATATCAATAGTTAAAGGAGATTAAATAGTAATGGCAGTCAATCCGATTTCTTTAGGAGTGGATCAAAACTGGTCGAATAATCGTGAGCCTTTTGTCCTTAATAAAGGAAGGGTGGAGAAACAAGACCAGGTCGCGGAAGATTTGTATTTCATATCAGCGGAGTTAACTGGCCTTATTAGGGAATTAAGCGAAGAAAGGAGCAGCCAATATCTGGCCCAAAATGGACCGGGAAACTGTACGCCGGGCACGCCAGTTCCTCCAACCACCACTCCCCCGAGACCACCAGATGTTTATGCGGTTAGTCCAGCATATATCAGAAAACCAAACCAGCTAAACAGGATTACTTTGACTATTATTGGAGATTATTTGCCATATAGTAATCAGATTGAGCGGATCGAATTGACAAATCAGAGCGGAAGTCGTCTTAATGTTGAAGGCTTTTTCCGCGACCCTTCATGGAATGGCCGCAAAAAGATAACATTAACGGTTGTTCTAGATCAAAATGTGTCGCTTGGAATATATAAGCTTAGAATTATTAGAAAGAATCAATCGTCGATCGAAAAAAATGACATTTTTGAGGTTATTGACCGAAACCAGCCGGCCCCATCACCTCTCCCCAGCAGGGTCTTCCCCGAATCAACAGTCGCGAACAACCAACCGATAAATGTTTTACTGACTGGAGAGAAGGCAGATAAAATCAGCGTTGTTCGACTGGTCGATCAGAACAATAACTTGGTTGCAAACTTAGCTTCAGTTGAAACGCCTGACCGGCAAATGCGCTCTTTCAGCTTGCAGCTTGACCCTGACCAGCTGGTAAGCCACGGGCCGGTTGTTTTGGCAGGGGGACATGGAAAAAGATACAACTTTTCAATTGTTGTAGCTTACTCTGATGGAACCCCGGAAACCAGTTACCCTTTTACGGTGATCGATGACCGCCGGCCGCCACTAACAACCTTTGTCATACCAGCGACAATTGCCGTTAATGATCGATCGCAATTGGTTTCAATAGTAGGGGAAGACATGGGCTCTGTCACTCGAATCAGGGTAGTTACGCCGAACGACCGCGTTGACCTAATCGATCCGATAAACATAACACCAGATCAAATCTCGGCCGATAAAAAAAGAGTTACAATTGCTTTACGGGTTGATCCTAAAAGGATCGTTGGATCGAGGAGCTATCAAGCGTCAATGATAGTGGAGTATGGTAATCGCGAAGAGATTTGGCCATTGACGCTGGTCAATGATTCTTTGTCACTTGGCCTGATCGTTTCACCAACGACACTTTTGGCCAACAACCAGAGCCAAACATTACATGTGGTCGGTGATAATGTCGGATCGGTAAAAATCATCCGCTTGACCGTGCCGGCGACCGGCGTTAACGCCATTGAGCCGATCATTGTAAGTCAGGAAATGATTTTTGACAATAATCGACGAATATCGATACCGATTACCCTGGATCCGATCAAGTTCGCCGCTTTGTTTCCCGATCGAGTAGCGGGCCCGTTCCGGCTTAATATCGTGGCTTTGGATGCGGCTGGCACTCACATAGCCGGCTTAAATGATGTGACAATAGTCATTATTCAGGACCGGACTATTGTCCGACAGGTTCCATATCAATTGTCACCTGTTCTGCATGATGTTGTGCGGCCAACCGCTTCGCTCGGTGTTTCCGTTCAGGAAAATAGCAGCAGCGTTCCATTGATATTGGGATTTAACCCGCAATTGATCGGTAAAACCGGAGCAATTAAGAGTGAATACGTTGAGTTTTCCGGTCGGGGGGATTGTTCGTTCTTTAGCGGGGAGGTGATCGACGGTTGCCAGGCCCAGGGGTATATCAATATTTCTTACTGGGGATTCAAGCTGGAATCGGCCGGCCAGGCAAAATACGCGACCAGCGGGTCGGTTTATAATCTGCCGTATTATTATGAGCGATCGTCTTTTATGACAGATGGACGGTTTTCTCTGAGCTATATTCCGGGTAAAGCTTTAACTGTCAGAGCGAGTGGCGAGTGGAGCTATACAAAAACCATGGATGATCAAAGAGACGGGCGGTTCCGGTTAAGCGGGGACGGCTTTATCACGTTTGGCGACGGGCGCTCCGTCTATTTGCCGGAAAAACTTAATTTGCATTTTGGCCTTGTCCCGTCCGGAGAGAGGGTGATTGCCGGAGAGGGGCGGCAATTGCGCGGTGGGGGGGTTGGGTTCGATGCCCGCTGGGACCGGGGGATATTTGACGGCTTACCTCTTGGTCTTTATTTTGGGTGGGAACGGATCTCTTCTGCCGGAGAGAGTAATCCTCACAATCTTTATGGCGGGGTCAATTTTGACCTGATGAGGTTTGTTGACCGGACCGTTGGCTACCAGGATTTTTCCAAATATATTTTAACCCAACAGCGTTGATTGTCCGATAACTATCGCCTATAATTTGTTTGGTCCAGACGGAGAAACAGGAGGCAAACCATGGCTGATCAATTTGCGGAAGTGACGAGCAAAAACTGGGGGCGCAATCTGCTTGATTCATTTGTTGGGGTGGGATTGGGAATAATTCTGTTTCTTGCTTCTTTTTGGGTCCTTTGGACCAACGAAGGGTCGGTTGACCTTTCTAAGGTTGTTAAGACAAGTCTGCCGGTAGCGGCGGTCAAAGTTGATCCGGCCAACAACGGCAAATTCGTTTCCCTGACCGGAACATTGACGACGACTGAAAAAGTCGGCGATCCGGGCTACCTTTCGGCCGGCTATTATTTACAGCTGGCGAGAAAAGTCGAGATGTTTGCCTGGGTCGAGAATAAAAGCAGCAAGACCGAAGACAAGCTTGGCGGCGGGAGCGAAACAAAAACAACCTACGCGTACGAAAAGAAATGGACCGCTTCTCCCGGCGATTCGACCAGGTTCAAGTATCCAGAAGGCCACCAAAACCCGCCACTGACGCTGAATAGCGACAAGTTAACTGTCCGCTCGGCCAGGATCGGGGCCTATAATCTTGATCCTGGCGAAATGAAGCTGCCGGACGGTAAAGAGCTCAGGTTATTGCCGGAGATGCTCTTGCGCGGCTATCTGCTGGGTAATACCCAGTTTATCGGCCAGGGGTCGACCGCCGATCCGCGGATCGGGGATATTCGTCTTAGTTACACAATAATACCCAGTAATATAAATGTCACGGTTTTTGGCCAGATCGAAGGGGCGAGCCTGGTCCCTTACGTTTATGATGGTGAGCGGACCATTTTCCGGGCGATCGCCGGGAGCCGCGAACAGGCCATGGCCAAAATGAAAGGCGAGCATAAAGCTGCTCTTTGGGCCGTCAGGCTCATTGGCTTCCTGATGATGTGGTTTGGCCTCTTTTTGTTCTTTGGGCCGCTCAATACTTTGCTTAAAGTCGTACCATTTTTAGGGACCGCCGGCCGTTTTGTTTCCGGGCTGGCAACTTTCCCGGCAGCTTTGATCCTTTCAGCGGTTACTATTATTGTTTCAATGATCGCCCATAATATTTGGCTGCTTCTTATTTTACTGGCGGTGGCGGTTGGCGGTATGGTTTGGTCGGCCAGACAGAAGAAATAAGGAACTGCCGGCTCTGCGGCCACCGCTGCGGAGTGAATCGCTTAGCAGGTGAGAGATGTCTTTGTCGGGCCGGCGCCGATATCGAAATCGCCTCTTATTGCCTCCATCATGGTGAAGAGCCGATCATTTCCGGGACTCAAGGGTCAGGGACCATCTTTTTTGCCCGCTGCAGTCTGCGCTGTGTTTTTTGCCAGAATTATCAGATAAGTACGGGTATACGGGACACGGGGATACGGGAGACGGGACTGGTTGAAATTATGTTGGAATTGCAGGCGCAAAGGGCACACAACATTAATCTTGTTTCTCCCACCCATTACGGCCCGCAGATCATTGAAGCGATAAAGCAAGCCCGCGCTCAAGGATTAAAACTCCCAATAGTCTGGAACTCCAGCGGCTACGATAGCCTGGAGCTCCTCGAAGCGCTCACTGGCATGGTCGACATCTATCTTCCAGATTTTAAATATGGCGATGACGAAGCCGCCCTGAAATATTCCGGCGCGCCGAATTACTTTGAGACCGCGAAAGCGGCGATCTTTGAAATGTTCCGCCAGGTGGGGCCCCAAGGGTTGGTCGTCCGTCATCTGGTCTTGCCAAACGGGATTTCCGGCAGTCGGCGGGTCCTTGGTTATTTAGCCTCGCTTTCCCCGGAGATCCAGGTCAGTCTGATGGCCCAATATTCTCCCAGGCATTTGGCCTCCCAATTTCCAGAGCTTTCCCGGACGCTTACTATTGAGGAGTACACGCCGGTCCTGGCGTATGCCGAAAAGCTTGGGCTGAGAAATATTTTCGCGCAGGAATTAACGAGCCAGCAGGCCTATTTGCCAGATTTTGAGCGTACTGAGCCATTTTCTAAATAACGATCTTTCCGCCCGCCTCATCTTTTTGCTGAAAAGCAGGTAACTCTTTGTTTTTGGCGAATAGACCAGATAACTGTTTGATCTTATTTTTTCTCCATTGAGCAAGGTCATGGGGAGATCATGCTTAAAAGTCCTGGTAAGCGGGGGCGAAACAGCATAAGTTTGCTCCCCATTTTCCAGGGTCATTTTAAATAGCGAGCGGGCCAGGGATGAAGAGGTCCGGCCGTCGAGATCGGTTATGGAGGTGAAAAAAAGTATTTCCGGGTCGATCAGGCGGTGGGGGATCTTGAAGAAATAACCATTTTTACCGTAATTGGCTTTTAAGCTATGCCATTTTTTTATTGTCCATTGGTTTGGCCCGCCCGCGGAATAATATAATACCAGGTTGTTGATGTCGGCTCTGCTGTCGGTCATGACCGGAATAGTTAAATAGTCAGGAGCGCGCTGCAATTTGGGCTCTTTCATGGTCAATTTGTTGGAGATCATCAAATATGGTTTTTTTTCTTCAAAGAAAGGCAAGATGGTCACTTCGGGAAAAGTCCCGGTATTCTTTAGCTTACTGTTTAGCCAGGCAAGGGCGACCTTTTCATCCCTGGGATAAAATTGATGCCGCAGGTTAGGTACCAGGCAAAGCTGCTTTTCCCCATTAATTTTAAGGTAACTTTTTTGAAAAGTAGGGAGATAGTAACAATGATCGTTTGTTCCAGTAATAAACAGAATTGGAGCGTTTTGGGTTGCCAGGAAACGGCTTGGGTCGATGTATTTATGCCAGCGCCCCATCTCTTCTGGTGATTTTTTGGTAAATTGGTCCATCCAGGTGCACCCTTCGGGGATAAATCCTGCGCCAAAAACATTGACGACCGCTTTTAATTTTGGTTCCTGCCCATTGGTCAGAAGCGCATTGACCCCTCCCCAGGAAAGGCCGATCATCCCGATCCGTTCCGGATCGACTTCCGGTTGTCCGGCTAAAAAAGAGATGCCGTTCCGGATCGCCGCGACCGAATGAATGAGATAATTATTCTCCAAATCTTTTCCGGTATAGAGCAGGTTCTCAACGTCCATGTCGGGGCCGGTGGAGCGGGAGGCTTCCCGTTGTTTTCCTTTTCCAGGCAGATCAATGACCAGATTGGCGTAGCCATACCTGGCCCAGCGGAGACCGGTCTGCAGGCTGGCGCTCCCTCCTCCGCCGTGAGAGATCAATATCGCCGGTTGTTTTTCTTTGACGTACAGTGGAACGCAATAATAACCAAAAATAATAGCCGTTTTCCCTTTGTAAGGGCGGCTGGGGTAATAGACCTCGCTTACTTTTACCCCATCTTGAATATAAGTGCGAGCGATCCTGGGAGCTGCTTCTGGGGAAGGGAGTTGCCAGAGAGTATTGAGATCAAGAGCGAAGCCGGGGGGAGGGAATATCCACGTAATAAGGATAAAGATCAAAACGATATTTAACCGCGGAAATAATCGCGCGGAAATATAATAATTTCGTGGCATGAAACAACATTTTAGCCTAAATTGCGGTCGCGCGCAATTTCTTGTATACTTGAAATATGAAGGATTTCCTCGCTATTGCCAAGAAAAAGTTCAATTCCCGGTTATTGCTTGGGACCGGTAAGTTTTCGTCACCTAAAGTGATGAAAAAAGCAATTGAGGCTTCGGAGGCGGAGATCGTAACGGTCGCCCTCCGCCGGGTTGACCTAAATGACCCGGACGACCATATTCTTGGATATATCAACCCAAAAAAGTATTTGATCCTCCCCAACACATCCGGGGCAAGAACAGCTGATGAAGCGGTCCGTTTAGCTCGATTGGCCCGTTCCTTTGGTCTCCCCGCCTGGGTCAAACTTGAGGTAACGCCTGATCCAAGGTTCCTGCTGCCTGATCCGATCGAAACGCTCAAGGCGGCGGAAATTTTGGTAAAAGAGGGGTTTACTGTTCTTCCATATATTAATGCTGATCCGGTCCTGGCCAAACGGCTGGCCGAGGCCGGCTGCGCGACAGTTATGCCGTTAGGGTCTCCCATTGGCTCTGCCCAGGGGATCAAGACCAGGGAGAGTCTGGCTATAATAATTGAGCAGGCCAATGTTCCGGTAGTGGTTGATGCCGGCTTGGGAAGTCCGGCCGATGCGGCCGAAGCGTTGGAAATGGGGGCGGACGCGGTCCTGGTCAACACGGCAATTGCCGCGGCAGACGATCCAGTTGCGATGGCGGAAGCGTTCAAATTGGGAGTTCAAGCCGGACGAAAAGGGTATCTTGCCGGGATCATTGCCGGCAGCAGGATCGCCAGAGCCTCGAGCCCGTCGCAAAAATGAATCTCCATTCCTTTAAAAAGATCATTAACGGTGAGATGGAATTGTCAGAGTTAAAGGCGGCCGCCCATCAAGAGACTTTAAAACATTTTGGCCGGACCATCCAGCTTTACGCTCCCCTCTATCTTTCCAATGAATGCGTCAACAGCTGCGTCTATTGCGGGTTTAACCGGCGTTCCGGGATCAAACGGTCAACCCTGACGGTTGATCAGGCGGTCAGGGAAGCGGAATATTTGCGAAAAGAAGGTTTTCAGCACATTTTGATCCTGACCGGCGAAGATCCGGCGAAAGTGCCGGTCAGCTACATTAAAGAAGCGGTCGTGGAATTGAAAAAAATGTTTGCTTCTCTTTCGGTTGAGATCTATCCTCTGATGGAGGAGGGGTATAGTGAGCTGATCAAAGCCGGGGTCGATGGCCTGGCTATTTATCAGGAAACTTACCATCGGCCGACCTATCAGGCGGTCCATCCGGATGGCCCCAAGCGGGATTTTGGCTGGCGGCTTGAAGCTCCGGCCAGAGGAGCGAGGGCTGGTATGCGCAAGGTTGGGCTGGGCTTTTTGCTTGGTCTCTATGATTGGCGGTATGAAGCGGTCCGCCTGGCGGAGCATCTTCAATCCCTCCTCAAAAATCACTGGCAGACCCAGTTTCAGGTCAGTTTCCCCAGGATCAATCCGGCCGAAACCAACTATCGGGTCAAATACCCGGTTAGCGATGATGACTTTCTTAGACTGGTCTGCGCCCTGCGGCTCCTTTTTCCGGAGATCGGGTTTACCCTGTCGACCAGGGAGCGGGCCGCGTTCCGCGACCAGATCTTCCGTTTTGGCATTACCCAAATGAGCGCCGGATCAAAGACCTCGCCGGGAGGGTACGCGCTGGCGAAAAAAAACGGCAAGCAGTTTGAGATAGCCGATGCCAGAACACCGCGTGAAGTGGGGCGGTCTCTTAAACTTGCCGGCTATGAACCAGTTTGGAAAGACTGGGAAAGGGTTTTAGGATAATGAAAATTACCGTCAACGGAAAAGAGTGGAGTGTTGCGGCCGGATCAACGGTAGCCGATCTTTTGGGGAAATTTAAGATCTCCCCAAAAGTTTGCGCGGTTGAGCTCAACGGCAAGATCTTGAAAAGAGAAAAACTATTAAAAACTTTGATCAACGAAGGGGATACGGTTGAGGTCATCCGGATGATGGGCGGCGGTTAGGGGCGTGGTATAATAAAATCATGAAATACACAGCACCAAGAGGGACCAAGGATATTTTGCCGGAAGAGGCCGGTCTTTGGCAGTATATCGAAGATAATTGCCGGGATATGTTTTTTCTCAATAATTATCAGGAGATCCGTACTCCTGTTTTTGAGGCGACTGAACTGTTTTCCCGGTCAATTGGCCAAACCACCGATATCGTCAAAAAAGAGATGTATACTTTTGCCGACCGGAAGGGGCGAAGCCTGACCCTGCGGCCGGAAGCGACCGCGGCAGTGGTCAGAGCCGGGCTGGAGAACAACCTTATTTCTCCCGATAACTTAACCAAACTATTTTATATCGGACCGATGTTCAGGTATGAACGGCCGCAAGCGGGCCGACAGCGGCAGTTTCATCAGGCGGGAGTTGAAGCTTTTGGCTCCGCCGACCCATTGCTGGATGCCGAAGTCATTATTATGGCGGTCAGGCTTTTTAATTCGCTTGGCCTGGCCGATCTGCAGATCAACCTCAACTCGGTTGGTTGCGGCAAATGCCAGCCCGGCTACCGGCAGTCGGTCCAGGACTATTTCCGGTCGATTATCGGCGGGATGTGCGCCGATTGCCAGGAAAGGCTGGAGACCAACCCGATGCGGATCCTTGATTGCAAAGAAGCGGCCTGTCAAAAGATCATTGCTTCCGCTCCCGTCTCAACCCATCATCTTTGCGAAGAATGCGACACCCACTACAAAAAACTTCTGGCCCATTTGGATTTAGCCAAGGTCAAATACCAGCAGAACGACCGGCTGGTCAGGGGGCTCGATTATTACACCAAGACCGCTTTTGAAGTGGTCTCCAGCCAGCTCGGGGCGCAGAACGCGGTTTGCGGCGGCGGGCGTTACGACAAACTGGTTGAAGAGCTGGGAGGGAAACCAACCCCGGCGATCGGCTTCGCGATCGGCCTGGAACGGCTGGTGGAGGTTATGAAACAGGCCAAGCTGGCCGGCCACGATTCCCGGGGACTGCTGCTTTACATCGCGACGATCGGTGAGACGGCGAGAAAAGTTGCTTTTGATTTGCTGCTTAAAGCTCGCGAAATGGGGATCCCGGCCGATATGGACTATGCTGGTAAATCGCTTAAATCGCAGATGAAAGCGGCGGACCGGCTCAAAGCGCAGTATGTTTATATTATCGGTGAAGATGAAGTGGCCAAAGGGTCGGCGGTGCTTAAGACCATGGCAAGCTCGGAAGAGCGGACCGTCACCTTTGAAAATATTCTCTACGAACCGTTCGGGCTGGAGTCGGCCCATGAAGAGCCGTCCTGCGGCGGCTGCGGCGGCAATTGCGGCTGCGATGATTGATAATGCATGAGGCTTTATTCTATAAAGAGCTAGATGGCCAAAAAGTCCGCTGCGAGCTTTGTCCGCATAATTGCCTGATTTCCGACAAGGAGAGAGGAATTTGCGGGGTCAGGGAGAACCAGGGGGGACGGTTGGTTTCCCTGGTCTACGGCAAGCTGGTCTCGACGCAGATCGACCCGATCGAGAAAAAACCTCTGTTCCATTTCCTTCCCGGATCAACTACTTATTCCATTGCTACTGTTGGCTGCAATTTCCGCTGCGATTTTTGCCAGAATTTTGGGATCTCTCAAACGCCGCGGGAAAAAAAGGCGATCGTCGGGTTAGATCTTACTTCCCAACAGGTGGTCGCGAGCGCGCGGGAGAGCGGCGCTCTAAGCATCTCCTATACTTACACCGAACCGACGATATTCTTCGAGTATGCCTTTGATTGCGCCAAATTAGCGCGCGAGAAGAAGTTGAAAAATATTTTTGTCACTAATGGATATATCAATCCGGCTCCGCTGGAAATGATCGCCCCTTACCTTGACGCGGCTAATGTTGATCTGAAATCATTCCGCGACGATTATTACCGAAAAATCTGCGGTGGACAGCTTAAGCCGGTGCTGGAAACCCTAAAGCTTTTGAAAAAGTTGAAAATCTGGGTTGAGGTAACAACTCTGATTATCCCAGAATTAAACGATTCGGTGGAAGAGTTGACTGACATAGCCAGTTTCATCAAGCTGGAGTTGGGGGAAGAGACCCCCTGGCATGTTACTGGTTTTTATCCGGTTTATAAAATGCTGGATCAGCCGCCGACCCCGGCGGTGACCTTGAGTAAAGCCAGGGAGATCGGTAGAAGCCTGGGATTAAAATACGTCTATGCCGGCAATGTGCCGATCCCCGGCGGAGAAGAGACCCATTGTCCCCAATGCGGCAAGCCGCTAATTATCAGGTCGGAATTCAGGACTATGACCGACCTGGTCAGCGGAACCGGAGTTTGTCCGGTCTGCCAGCACCCCATTGCCGGGGTCTGGGGTTAGCCTTTCTGGACCGCGAAGAGATTATCAAATTTTATCGGTCCAAAATCAAACGTCATTATTTGGGCGATCGTTCCCGGCCAGGAACAGATCAGATCATTTAATGATGTGACTTCGGTTTGGGTTACAAACCAGCCGCCTGGACGCAGGACCCGATAAACTTCACTCATTACGGCTAGCCGCATTTTAATAAAATCTTCGCCCCAATTATTGTTTTTAACTGCCAGAACAAGGCCAAAATAGCTGCTATCCAAAAAATGGGAGCTAATAACTAAATCGAGTGAGTGTGGAAAAAAGGGAAGCTGGCGGGTGTCGGCTTCGATGACCGGCGCTCCAATTGTTTGGGCGTAAGCGACAGCGGCCTTGTCAATATCTATCCCAAAAAAGCGGGAAAGACCCGCTTGTTCCTTTAAGAAAAGAGGATAAACGCCATAATTGCTGGCGAGCTGGATGCCGGTCGGCTGGATATCCTGGAAAATGATCCTTCTGGCTGTTTCAACCGGGACAAGATTCTGCTGGTATATCTTGTAATTCAAGGGTGAAAAGAGATGTGAATCGATCAACGCTTGTAACAACGCGAGCCGGTCGTTGCCTTTTGCCCCCTGGGCTAAAAATTCTTTAATTGCCGCCCGACGGAAATCATGCCCACGTTTAAATTCCTCAAAGTTAACATAGCCATGCAGTTGAGCGATGGCATCGGTCGAGTCAGTGTAAAACTGGTTGGGCCGGAACCGGCGTAGTTCACCGGCTGCCGCTGTAAAAACTTTACGGCACAATTCTGAAGGAGCGTTCCTGACTTCAATCTTCATTTTCCATCACGGTTATATATCGTCAAAAAAACGGCTGGATTTCAGGGGGGGGGTCAGGGGTGGCCCGTTCCTTTGAACCCGGCCAGGCGGAAAAAATGATAATTATCGGCAATATAATCTTCGATCAGGTTCATTTTAATATCTGCCAGCAAGGCGACACTGGTGAAATTCTGCATGGCCGCCCTTCGGAACTCTTTGGTGTCTTCCCCATAGTAGATGACCGATTCCGCTTGCGTAAGGTTCGGGATCCCCCAAAGCTCGTATTGTTTTTCACCCCAGAGCGGACCCGGCTTGAGGAAGCCGGTCGCCATATAAGTTTGCCGGCCGGTGTAAAACTCCAGTAGTGAGGCGGAGACATTGGTCCGGGCGAAGATCTTCTCTTTGGGGAAAAGAGCTGACAGCTCGCGATTTCGGGCGTAATCTTTCTGGTGGAGCAGGACCCCGGGCGAGACCCAAAAAAGAATGACCAGGATGAGCGAGGTAAAAAGAGCGATCCAGAGGATAAATCTTTTCAGGGATTTGCCGTTTTCGTCGAGATAAGCAACGGTTAGCGGCAGGGCGGCCAGGTAGCCGATCGACGGCCAATGGGCCCAGACCTTGACCTTGAGAGATAAGAGCAGAAAGACAAAAAGGACCGGAAAAGAAAAGGCGAATAACAAACGGGAGAGGTCGTTTCTTTTTAATGAATAGGCAAAGACCGGGATCAGGGTAAAGATCAGGAAAGGGGTAAAGTGGACCAACTGATCGCCGATAAAAGGGAGCAGGCTGCTCCCCCAGGCGGCGCTGCCGGCTTTAGCTCCGTGGAAAACAAAAGAAACCCAGGCCAGCCGGCTGTTCCAGACGAGGACCGGGGAGAAAAGGCCAAGGCTTAGGCCGAGGCAGAGGTAAGGTTGTTTTCTTTTTAGCCAGAAGCGGTTAGCCGGCGAGATCAGAAAAAAGATGATCAGACATGGCCAGAAGAGGAACATAGTATATTTGCTCAAAGTCCCAAGTCCAACGACGATCCCCAGGAGATACCAGTAATATTTTTGCTGGGTTTTAACAATTTTAACCATGAGCCAAAGGGCCAGGGACCAGAAAAGGGCCAGGGGGAGCTCAACGAACTGGGTCAGCCAGATCACCAGATAATGAGGGAGGATGAGGAACAGGACGGTTGCCCAAAAGGCGACCTTCCGGTTGAACGCATCAAGAGAGATAAAATAAATTAGCAGAGCGATCCCTAAACTGATAAGAGCGGCGCCAAATCGAAGGGTTAATAGATTGGCCTGGCCGAGGGTCATCAGATAATTGACCAGGGCGATCATGGGAGGGTGGTCGACATAGGAAAGAGCCAGGTGCTTTGACCAGAGCCAGTAATACGATTCGTCGGCGGTCAGAGGGAAGAGGATCCCCAGCACCAGCCGGAAGAAGGTCGCGACGGTGATCAGTAATAATAAATTGGTTGGCATGGTTATTTTCCTTTCTGGTCGATCACGATCAAATTCGAGTAGTTATCTTTGGCCAGGACCTTTCCCCGAAGCCTCACTTTTTCCCAGCTCTTGGTGTCGCTAAGCACGACCGCTCTTTCCGTGGACAAAAAGTCTTTCAGCTGGGTTTTGTCCCAAAAATAGAGATCGGCAGGACCGGCCATGAAATCGACATAGAACAGGTCGGGGCTGTAAAAAAGCTGGCGGTCCGGGGGGCGATAGATCACAAAAGCATAGCCCCGGCAGGTGTACTCGTTTATCTTTTTCGGCCAAGCGACATCTGGATTAAACGAGTTGACCAGCGGCAGGGAGACGTAGAACAGGGCGCCGTAAGCCAACATAGTTAGGGCGCTGAAAACCACTAGTTTATTCCAGGTTGGCTTGAACAGATAAAAGAAGAGCCAGCTTACCGCGACGATAAAAAAGGCGATAGGCATTAAGGCATCGCCAATGTAGATCCCATCGCCGTTATACGGTTTGTTTAATAACATAATGAATCCGATCGAGAAAAGAAGCCAGAAAAATAAATTCCAGAGTAGCTCAATCCGGAAACCGCGACGTTTAGCCGCCGGTTTCCGTGCTGCTTGCCATTGCAAAGAAACAACTTTGACCGCCGCTAATATGGCGAGCGGGGGAATAAAAACAGTAAAAGTGCGCAGGTCGCTCTGCCTGTAGAAAAACAATAAAAAAAGAAAATTTGACCAGAGCCATAGGTTGCAAAAGCGGTTGAGGTTGAGACCAATACCCGAGACTGAAGTCTTGGCCCTTTGTTTGAAAATGTTTGGCAATCTTATCGCGGTCATGGCGAGTGGTGCCCAGGGGAAGATGACGATCAGCAAATAACCGATAATCGATGTGTAAAAGCCGAAACCAAGATAGCTGGTATTGTATTTGCTCTGGATAGTAATGCTTTTTAAATATGGAAGCCATTGGTCGCCGAGGGAGAGGGCTTGCAGGCCAAGGACGCTGCCGACCAGCAGGAGAAGGAGGAAAGCGCTAAGCAGTAAGCGGTAAGAGAAAAGAAGGTGTAAAAACCTGCTTCTCGCTTCTTTATTAAAAATGAACAAGAAGATGACGGTTAATCCGGGGAGAAGCAGGCCAAAGCCAGACTTTACGAGAAAACCGCCCGCCAGAGCGGCGACAAAGAGATAGAGGGACTTTTGGCGATCGTTCTTTATGAAATCGTAAATGGCGAAATGGGCAAGGGTGACAAAGAGAGGGAGCAGGATATCAAGCTTTGGCGCCCGTGAATAAACGACCAGCCCCAGGCTGGTCCCGGCGATAACTATCGATAAAAGGGCGAGCCGCCGGCCATTAATTCTCTGGACTGACAAGTAGATCACCGCCAGGAGCAGGGCAAAATAAAGAACGTTGGGAATATGAACAGTCAGTTCGCTGACCCCGAAAAGTTTCATCGGCCAGGCGAGGAGCCAGATCCCCAGGGGGGGCTTATCGAGAAAAGAGGCCGGGTCCCCGGGTGAAATATACTGCGCCAGCCACTGATTGTGGACGACCGCGTTCTTGGCCGCCAGGGCGTAAAGAGAGGCGTCGTCGTTTTGCAGAGGATTGCGGGGGAGAGTGGCGAAGGAGGCCAGGATAAAAAGGGCCAGGCAAAGCCCCAGGCTTAGGCGAAGGTTCATGGAATGAGCCCGCCTTTATATCCTTCAGCATGATAGATCCTGGTCAGTCTGGGGAGGTCGGCGTCTTTGTTGAAGAGCCGGCGTTTTGGTTCGACCCAGACTTTCTGGAAAAGAGGGGCTAATTTCTGATGGAGCTCAAATTCGTTGATCGCGAAGTAGATAATATTGTCGCCTTTATTTAATCTGGGTGTCCCCCATAAGTCGACCTGCTTGAGCCGGCCGGGAGCCATATTGACCTTGACCTGTCCGTGGAACGCGACCAGGCCGAGCATCCCCAGGTCGTTGGCAAAGTAATAGGTCTTGCCGCTCTTTGGTGTTGTTTCTTTTATGTAGGCGGGGAGCTGGGCGTTGATCGAAAACTCTTTCCCCTTCAGGTCGGCTGGAGTCGGATAAGCAAATAAGTAGTATGACAGTCCGGCGCCGTCAAGGATCAGGGCGAAAATAAGCAGAACAACGATGGTCCAGCGCTTCATTTTTCCGCTGGCGACGATCGCCGGCAGATAGGCGCAGGCGGGCCAATGTCCGCCGACGTTAATGATCGGGCTGATCAGCGCGAAGGGGAGAAAGACCGCGCCGGCAAAGGTTGCCATCAAGAAAACCTGCGAATAAACTTCGCGGTTAGTCTTGGGTTTCCAGAATTGTTTAAAGATTAAATAGATCGTTCCGAGAAATATCGGCGGAGTGTAGAGCAGGGTCTGCAACCCGAAAAAGTTGAGCAGGTTGTCGCCGATCCGCGGTCCGGCCCCCATTTTCCCTCCCCAGTAAAAGAGAGGGGTGAAACCGAGACCAAAGTTCCAGACAATAACAGGGAGGAAAAGGCCGAGGCTAAGGCAGAGGCCGAGGTAAGGTTCTTTGCGCCAAAACCAAAATCGCTTTTCCTGGTCGACGATCAGATACATAAAGGTAGCAAAGATAAAAAGGGCCATGACGTAATCGCTCAAAAGCCCCAGGCCGATCGATATTCCCAGGTAATACCAGTATTTACCATCGCCGCTTTTTATTAGCCTGATCAGCAGATAGCAACTCAGAGACCAGAAGAAAAAGACCAGCATCTGCGGGACCAGGAACATCCCGCCGCCAAAAAAAGTTGGGATCAGATTAAAGAAAAGGGCGCTCCAAAGGGCGGTCTGTTTGCCAAAAAGTTCTTTGGCGGTCAAATATATGATGTAAGTGACCAGCGCGACGATCGTCAGCGCTGCCAGGCGGACCGCAAGTTCGCTGTTGCCAAAGAGAGTGGCCAGGACCCGGTTAAGATAAGCGATCATCGGCGGATGGTCGACATAGCTGAAAGCAAGGTGTTGCCCCCAGAGCCAATAGTAAGCTTCGTCCCCAATTAACGGAAAAAAGCGGATCAAGCCGAGTTTTAAGAGGTTAATAGCGACAATTAAGAAAAGCGGCAAATTCATGTTAAAATTATAACACACATGACACAGAACATCGGATTAATGTTGACGAGGAACGAAGAAGACGTGATCGAAGAGGTCATGGAGGTCAATAAAAAGCACTTTGACAAGATCCTGGTCCTGGACGGTTCCGACGACCGGACCGAAGAGATCGTCAGAAGCTATGACTGCGTGAAGTACTTCCTTAAAGATAAAGAAATTATCGACCGTCTCCCCAACCGGAAGTTCGAAGACGGGGCCCGCCAGTTTTTGCTGGAAAGGGCGCAGGCGCGGTATCCGGTGGAAGGGTGGTTTACTCTTCTTCATGGCGATGAGATCTGGCATGACGACCCGAATTGGGTAGCAAACGAAGCGGAAAAAGCGCGGGCCGAAAAGGTCAACTGGTACGTGATGAACTTTTTTCTTCATCCTTCGGACAAGGAGAGGGACCTTGAGTCGATAAGATCGGTCCAGGAGCGTCTCCTCTGGTATTGCCCGGGCTATCTTGAGATCCGCCAGTTCCGCAACAAACCGGGGATCTATTATGATCTGGGACAGCGGAACAATACCTTGCCCCACGGGATAGGCTGGCAGATCTACAAGCATTTTCCGGTTTACAAGCATTATCCATACCGTTCTGTCAGCCAGATGATGAAAAAAAAGGAACAGCATTTAAAATCGGGTTTTTCGGTCAGCTACAATAAGCTTCAGACAGCCGACGATTGTTTTGTCGAGATCCTGCCAAATTACAAGCAGGCGAGGCGCTTTGACGGCTCCTTCAACGAATTCGAGCTTAAAAAGCAGGGGTCCCTTCTCAGGCGCTGGGTAAGAGGGCACAAATTCATCACATGGTAAAAATACTGATTGTTAAATTGGGGGCGATCGGGGACGTTCTCCGCACCACTTCGCTCCTTCCAGGTTTGCACGACAAGTTTAATCGCCAGGCCACTATTGACTGGCTGACCTCTGGCTCGGCCAAAGATATCCTCCTGAATAACCAGCTGATCAGCCGTTTGGCAATATGGGAAGAGCGGGGAGAGCTTAACGACTATAAACTGATCATTGGTTTGGAAGACGACAAAAAAGCTTGCGAATACGTTGCGTCTAGGCAGGTGGAACAGGTTGTCGGCGCTTACCTGAAGAATGGCAGGCAGACCTATACCACCTCTGGCTGGTTTGATATGTCGATGATCTCCCGCTTTGGGCTGGAGCAAGCGAACGTCCTGAAAAAAAGGAACCAAAATACCTACCAACAGCACATGGCCGCTCTGCTCGGGATCGAGATCTCTCCTTACGTATTTAATCTGAAGCCGGAGGAGAGGGAATATGGGGAGAAGGTGATCAGGGGATTAGGGATTGGTAAAAGCGAAACAGTTGTTGGGATCAATACCGGCGCGGGAAAACGATGGCCGCTTAAAAGTTGGGGAGTGGGGCGGACGATCGATCTGGTCATGAGGCTCCGGAAAGAGCTTGGGGTGGTTTCCCTGATCTTAGGTGGGGAGCAGGAGCAGGAACGGAACGCCTTGATCGCTAAAGAAACCGATATGCCGAGCGCCGGTTCGCATTCATTGCGCGGATTTGCCGCGGTCATTGATCAGACCAAAGCGCTTGTCTCAAGCGACAGCCTGGCGATGCATTTTGGGGTCGCCCTGAAAAAACGGCTGGTAATATTCTTTGGGCCGACCTCCGCCGCCGAGATCGAACTATACGGGCTGGGGGAAAAACTCCTCGCCCCGATCGATTGCGCGGTCTGCTACAAAAAGAAATGCGAAAAAAAACCGAATTGCATGGATCTCGTTTCCGTCGATGAGATGTTTCAGGCAATGAAGCGGCAGCTGGCTAGTATTTAATGCTCCGACAGGCGGTAATGTAATAAGAGCGAGCCTCGGCAGACGACCGGAAACACCCTTTCCCCTTGATCAGCACCGCCGGAATCTGCAGCTTATTTGCAGATAAGATCGCTGCCAGCGAAAATATCCAGCGTCCGGCCTTATCGAGCGGGTGGATTATATTGGTGTTTTCCAGAACAAAGATCTTGAGCAGTTGGCCGAGCGAAAAAAGACCTGGCCGGCGATTGAAAGTATAGAGGGTTAGCCGTCCTTTAAATTCTTTGGCCAGCGGATGATCAGGCGAGGTGACCAGGGAGAGCATGTATCCGTCATTGATCATCTGATCGAGGAAAGAGGCGGCCTTGGCGATCAGCTTTTCATCCCGGCTGAAAAAGCTGTAGGTGACGCAAAAAGTCTTTTTGCACCAGTCGGCAAAGGCTTCGCTATGGGTCTTTAATCCTTCTCCTTTAAGCAATTTATCCAGCGCGTCGGCGATCTCCCCCGGTTTTATTTCGGTCTGGCAGAGGGTGTCGGGGCAGTGGCTGGCGTCGCAATATTTAGGACAGCTGCTCTTTTTTCTGACGACTACATGTTTGGTCTTCCAGGGGCCCCAGCGGGTCGGCTTGGCCGCCTTGGAAGTGAAGATCGCGACCATCGGCCGCTTCAGCGCCGCCGCCAGATGGAAAGGTCCGGTGTCGACCCCGACATAAACCGAAAAGCTGGCGATCAGGGCGACCAGTTCGCCGAGAGAGAGTCGGTCGGTCAGGTCGAGCACCCCTTTTACTTCGCCAGTTACCCTGGCCGCTTTTTCCCGGTCATTTGGCCCACCGCTCAAGACGATCTTAGCGCGCGGGTGCCGGGTCATGATCAGTTTGACCAATTCGGGCCAGCCGAGCGGGTCCCACGGCTTGTTGCCGCTCCCGGTCCCCAGGTGGAGCCCGATCACCTGGTCGCTATCCGCGATCCCGTTTTCCGCAAAGATCTGTTTGATCCTGGCCAGATTTTCTGTCGTGGGGAGGATCGTCATCTCGGCCGGTTCCCCTTTGATCCCCAGCGGCTCAAGCAGAAGGAGGTTTTGTTCCGTTTCATGGCGGGTTATATCTTTCCACCTTTGCAGCGCTTTGATGTTTTTAAACAGAGCGGTTATCAGGTGGGCTTTATCCCCCAAACGGCAAGGGACCTTTCCCAGGAGGGCGATCATGGAGTAGCTCCAGTGGTCGGTAAAAAAAACTGCCAGGTCAAATTTCCTCTTTCTGATCTCTTTGCTATAGCGGGCGATCGTCCGCCAGGCGATCCGTTCTTTCTTGAAGATCTTGTCGTAAAGCTCTTCGTCAAAGAGCAGGTCGTCAAAAAGCGGAGTATCCTCAAAGATCGCGGCGCTGTAGCGCCTGGTCAATAGAGTAATTTTGGCTTCGGGAAAACGCTGACGCAAAGCCGAGAGGGCGGGGGTGATCAAAGTTTGATCGCCGATCGCGTCCGGCCTGATGACTAAAATGTTTTTAAACGTGTTTCTCATTGGTCGCCTTTAAAAAGTGATCGGCCCAATTGCTGATTGGCCCCTCGCTTTTATCAATAACAGCCGGCGCAAAATTAAGATAAGCCCCGGCCAGGAGAGCGGCCAACCGCCAGATCGGCCCGACCCTCCCTTTTGGATTATATATAACGCTGATGTCTTGCTCAACCAGGCGGTCGATCTTCACGTTGGAGGGGAGAAAAACATTGAAACCTTCTTCAGTTAATGCCGCCATAGTTGGCCCGTCATTTGTGGTTAGCAGGATGTTGAGCGATTTGGCCGCCCAATAACGCTTGGTCTCCAGCGGGTCGGCAACCCCTTCACCGGCGACCAGGCGGGAGAATTCTTCCAGAAGCTCTTCGGCGCTAATTTGGTCGGCGCAGTAGTTTGCCTCGCAGGAGCGAGTAGCGCAGATCAAATTACAATCGACCGCTTTCCTGACGATCCGATGAGGGATTCCCCACGGGCCCCAGGTCAGCGGCTTTTGCGCTTTGCTGGTGTAAATAACCAGACAGGGGGTTTTGACCCCGGCCGCCAGGTGGGTTGGCCCCGAATCACAGCCGACGTGAAAGCGGCAGCGGGCGATCAGGGCGGCATTCTCGCCGACGGTTGTTTTTCCGGTCAGGTCATAAATGTTTTCTCCGCAAGCGGCCGCAATTTCGGCGGCGATCGTTTTTTCCGCTTCTCCGCCCAGGAGTATAAATTTACAGCTGAACTTCGCGGCGGCGAGATCAATAAAGCGGCCGTAAGTTTTAGCTGAAAGGGCTTTGTTGGTCCCGCTGGTCCCTGGAGAGAGAGCGACTATAAAGTCGCCAGGGGGAAATAGATTGGCCGCTTTTTCTTTGTTTGCTTCGGAGAGGTGAAGATCAAGCGTGATCGGCCCGGTGGCGCCAAGGCTTTTGATGATGTCAAAGTTCCGCTCGATCTGGTGGGTCGCGAAGTTCAGCCGGCGAAAAACGCCGCAATTGTAGAGCCAGCCGTATTTCTTGCTTTCCAGCGGTCCGCAGCGATAAGGGATCCCGGCCCGCCAGGCGGCCAGGGGAAAGAGCTCGTCTTCCCAGAGCGAGATGATCAGGGAGTACTGGTGCTCTTTAAAAAGAGAGATCAGCTGTTCTTTGTTCCCGGGATGGACGATGACCTGGTCCAGCGCCGGGTGAGCGGCGACCAGCTCGCTGGTGAAGTCGCGGCAGAGAAAATCGATCCTTGCTCCGGGGAAGAGCTTTTTGACCGGAGCGATCGCCGCGGTCGCCAGTACGGTATCGCCAATAGCATCAGCCCGCTGGATGACGATCTTTTTAATGTCGCGAGGCAGGCTGATCGTCGTTCGATAATATAAATAGACGACGATCTTGGGAGCGAAATAGGCGGTCAGCGCCAGGAGGACCGGTAAAACTCCGGCGATCAACAGCAGGGAGGCGATCGTCAATACCTGCAGCAGAAGGCGGTGCGAAGCCCGGCGGAGTTTTAGCGAAATATAACCGGAGCCGATCAATATAATGAAAGCGGCGAGCAGCAGCCAGCCACCCCGAAAGAGTAAAATGGCGGCCGCCAGGGTCAGCAGAGCGTAAGCATCGGAGAACTGCCTGGTCATTCTCGGGTCCTCTTTAATAATATATACGACTCTTTTTCGGTGACCATCGTGAAGTGCCGGTCAGCCCTGATCTTTTCATAAAGCGGCGCGTAGTCTGTTTTAGAGAGCGGCCCGGTAAGCGGGGTTTCACCGACAAAAATATATTCGAGCAGTTTGCCGTAGTTCTTCTTTTTGATCAGCTGGGTCAGAGCGGTCGTATAATCCCCCTCTATCGGCCAGGTCGGATCGAGCTTGCAGAGGATCAGATAATCCGACTTCTCCCAGTTCTTGGGGAAGAGCCAGATCTTTTCCCGGTGGGAAAGATGAGGATAAAGATTCCCCAGAGCGGAAATGGCCGCGTCGGCCGGGACCTGTCGGAGGAGCTGGTGGCCCTCTTTGACCGGTTCGGTGATCACCGTGTAGCGCCAATAAAATCCAGCGAAGAAATACAGGGTTGAAAGGACCATGAAGAGGACCATGGTGGTTTTGATCCGGCCCATTCTCCTTATTTCTCCGGGCTGGACCGTGGCCAGTCCGAGGATGGCGGTCATAAAGACGAAAGGGACGATCGCCGACGGGTAACGGGTCCCCAGCTGGTACATGTCCCGGTAACTGCTCAATAAATTAATGGCAAAGATCGGCAGGGCCGGGATCAAAAGGGCAGGGCGGCGGAAAGAGAGAAAGGCGACCGGGAGAAATAAACCGACGATAAACCAGATCTTTTCTGGGGTAATGACGTGTGCCAGTACATAAAGCGGCCGGGCAGCGATAGTCATGACCATTGCCGGAAGGGAATTGCCAAGGTAGGCATAACGCTCATAATAAACATAACTGCCCCCGGTATTAAAATGCGGGATGATGACCGAGATCGCCAGGATAAAGAGGGCCAGCCCGCTGATAAAAAGCAACCCTCCGGCCAGTTTTTCTTTTTTAAAACCGAGGATATAGAGCCCGAAAAAAGCGGCGACCAGATAAATGTTTTCCTGGCAGAGCATCGCCAGCCCCAGCCAGAGCAAGAAAGGGAGATAGCGCCCCCTGAGCAAATAGTAGGTCGCGAAGAGGAGCGGAGTGATGCAGAGGGCGATCGGGTAGTACCCCTGAAAAGTGATGTTGACCGTCGGTAAATATAACAGATAAGCGAGCGGCATCAGCCAGACAAAAGGGCTCTCCCCCAGGCTGTCGCGCGCCTGCCAGTAAATGGGGAGCGCTCCCAGCCCGATCAGCAGGGTCTGGCCAAAAAATAAAATAAATGGGCCAAGCCCCAACAAATAGAAAGGGATAAAGAGAAGAGTGGCAAGCTCAAGGTGGTCTCCCAGGGTGCTTGATCCCTTGATGTCGCTGTACATAAACTTTCCGTGTATAGTGTTCCAGATCAGGTTGTCATTGAACCCGTCGTCTAAAGCGTTATTGTTAAAAGTGTAGTGCTGCATCATCCTGAAACCTGTAAAAAATATGGTAAAGAGAATGATGAACCAGATGATCCGGGAGTTATATTTGTTTGTCATAAGTTTTATTAACCGCGACGTTTAGTCGCGGGAGAGGCAACCTGCGGCTGAACGCCGCGGTTATCAAGCATGTCCAGTGCCAGTTTGACAATCCGTTCCGTTCCTCCCCAAAGCGGTTTGCTCTCTTTGCCGATCCGAGACATCTCGGCCATTTTGGCCGGGTTACGCAAGATCCGCCAGATCGCGGTTGCTTTAGCCGCGGCATCACCGCTTAAAATTTCCATCGACTTGCCGGTGATCTTTTGGATCTCCTGCCAGCGGCGGAGCGTGGTTTGCGGGCCGCCTCCGGGGAAGCAGACAGCTGGCTTGCCAAAGGCGACCGCTTGTTCATTGGCAATTCCGGCCAGGCCGATGATCAGGTCGGAGCGGAGACAAACATCGCCGAATTTTCCTTCGGCCAGATAGACCGGGGTGCCGCGCGGTGAGACGAGCATTCCGGTGATCCCTCGTTTGAGATCGGCCGGCAGTGGTTCGTGCATCCGCCAGTTGATCTCGGTCATTTTTTTAGCCAGCCTTTGCCGGTCAAGGGTCGAGGCGGCCAGCCCGACTAATTTTTCCTCTCTGTCCGCCTGGGCCGCCATTTTTTCGATCACTTTAAGGATCAAGCCGAGATTGTCGTAGGCTTCTTCCCTGGTGCCGGGGAGGATCCCGATCACTTTTTTGCTTTCGATCCCAAAATCCTCGCCGGTCAGCGGGACATAGTCCATGACCCAGCTCCCCAGATAATGGGCGGGGAACTTTTCGTTTTTCAGGTGATCGGCGGTCGCCTGGTCCTGGACGACGATCCCGGAGCAATAGCGGCGCATCAGATACTTTTCAAGCGGCCAGTAGCCGGTGATCTTCACCGATTTTGGCCCGTCGACAAAAAGAAGCGGTTTTTTTACGTAGCGGCCGCAGAGGGCGACGACCCAGGCATCGCCGACGGCGATGACCAAATCCGGCTTTTGCGTTTTCAAGATGGCAATCTGCCGGCGCAAGAGGGGAAGCCAGCCGGCCCCAAGGTCTTTTAAGAAATGGAAGAGCCCTTCTTTGGCAAAGCCGCCGCTCGGCAGGAGCTTTTTTAAGCCAAGGGTCTTGATCTCTTTTTTTTCGTACGCTTTGCCCAGCCCCACCAGGGGGAGGGCGGCGATCTCCGTTTGCGGCGCGAGCCGCTTTAGAGCGGCGCCGATCTCCGCCGCCGCCAGGTCTTCGGCGTGGCCGTTGCTGACCAGCAGGACTTTTTTAGACACGGCGAAGTTCTCCTTTGACAAAGATCCGCAGGATTTCAAGATAGGCGGTGAGCTTTTCTTTGTTCTTCAGCCAGGGATAAATCAGAGCGGTGATCAAAATGACCGGCAGAAGGAGAAAGACGACCAGCCAGCGGTAAAACTGGTAGGCGATCAATCCATAATGTTTTTTGCAAAAATAAAGCCCGCCGCGAAAGCCTTCGACAAAGATCTCTTTGCGGAAAAGGTTGATAGTGTACCCTCCCAGGTGGACCACTTCCGCCTGCGGGACAAAATAGATCTTCCAGCCCGCCTTGACGATCCGGCGGGTGTAGTCGAGGTCGTCGTTGGAAAAAAAGAAGTTCTCGTCGAGCAGGCCGACCTGGTCAATGGTCGTCCGCCGGATCAGGAGGCAGGCGGCGATCAAATAGTTGACGGTGACCGGTGTCGGGGAGATCCAGAATTCGCGGGCAAAAAATCCCCCTTGATGCTGGACCGTCCCGTCCGGGTTGAGGAGCTTTGGTCCGCAGGCGCCGGCCCCGGGATGGGCGTCCATAAATTCGACCATCCGGTCGAGCGCTTTATCCTTGACGATCGTGTCGTTGTTCAGCAGCAGGGCGTAGCGGCCGTGGTAGACCCGGAGCGCCCGGTTGTTTGCCTTGCAGAAGCCAAAATTCTCTTCGTTCTTGATGATCTCGACTTTGGGAAAGAGTTCTTTGACCAGGCGGAGCGAGTTGTCGGTCGAACGGTTGTCGACCAGAATAACTTCGAACGAAGTTTTATGGGTCGAACCATAAATTGAGCGGAGGCAGTCGGTTAACAGCTTTTCGCCGTTGTAGTTAACGATAATAATGGAAAGATCGATCATCGGAGCTTACTTTCTCAGCCGGAAGGCTTTGCCCAGCTTGTAGAGATTGAGGGCGAGCAGGTGCTGAATGTACTGGAGCGTTTCGCGGCTCCCCATTTTGCTCTCTCCCGCCGCCCGTTCGGCAAAAACGATAGGGTACTCAACGACTTTTCCGTGGTGGTTCCCTTTGACCATCAATTCCAGGCCGACCTTGCAGCCAATGGGATCGATCTTGGTTCCCTCCAATATTTTTTTGTCGAACATAAAAAAACCGGAGGTCAGGTCATTGACCGGGGTTAAGATCCGTCCGAGCATGCGCGCGCCCCAGGAGAAGAATTTTCGGTACCAGATCCAATCCGAGGTCCCGCCGCCGGAAACATGCCGGCTGCCGATGACCAGGTTGGCCGAGTCGCTTTTGATCATTTGATACATTTCGGGCAGAACTTCGGGTGGATGGCTCAAGTCCCCGTCCATGACGCAGACGATCGGCGCGTCGGCCAGCCGGATCCCGTCCATGATCGCCGGGCCGGGGCCGAGCCGCTGTTTCCGGACATAGACCCGGATCGGATATTTGGCTGCCAGACCGGTGGCGATCTCCGCTGTCCCGTCGGGAGAGGAGTCGTCGATCACCAGGATCTCGCCATGGATCCCTCCTTTTTTAAAGGCGCGGCTGACCCGCTCCGCCATAGCGGCGATGTTCCTGGCCTCGTTATAAGTTGGAATGGAAATTGTTAATTCTGGTTTTGACATTGCAGGACCAAAAGGTCTCCTTTCACCCCTAATATCTTAACATATTTGGGAAGGTTGAAACGGATCTTTTCGTATTCCGGCATTGAGATAAAAAGGTAGCCCCGCCGGTTGTTGATAAAATCCCAGACCGCCGGCTTGTCTTTTAGGAATTCAACCGTCCGCGGGCTGTAGAAAACAACCCCGGGGCGGTTGCCGGTCCCGAACGCGGCGATCTTTTGGCCCGGTTGAAAGAGCCTCTCGATCTCACGGCCGAGCGGCCTGGCCCCTTTGAGCTCTTCAACCTGGGGGAGGACCATCAGGGTCAGGACAAACATAATGGCAAAAGCGAGCGCCGTCAGGGTGTAGATCGACAATCGTTTCTTGCCGGCAAAATAAATAACGACCGCCAGAAAACTGGTCCCGGCCAGGACTGCCGCTAAAATATAGAGGAGGGGGAGGAAGCTTTTATACTGGTCCGGATAATTGATGTTTCCCGCCATAATAAAGCCGGCGATCAGCATCAGGACGACCACAAAGAGCAACAAATAAGAGATGATCATCCCGATCTTCATTGAGCCCTGGTCGTTGAGCGAATCGTCCAGGAGCTTGCCGACCATCAGCCCGAAAAAGGGGTAGAGGGGGAGGATATAGCTCGGGAGCTTGGTTGTAGCGGCAGAAAAGACGATAAAGGTCGGGACGATAAGGCTAAGGCAAAGGAGGGACGAATCGCTCCGCCAGTTCCGCGCGATCCGCCAAAAGGCGTAGGGGAGAAAAGGGGACCAGGGGGCAAAGCCCAGGATAATGGCGAGAAAATAATAATACCAGGGACCGGTGTGCCCGGCGACCACTCCCTGAAAACGGGAGAGAAAGAGGAAGCCGACGGTAAAATCGAGAAATGGCTTGCCGTGGCGGAAGAGCTCAATGGCGTACCAGGGGAGGCCGATCAGCATAAAGATGACGATCCCGGCCGGGAGCTTGAGCTCTTTTGTTTTTCCCAGCTCGCCTTTGAGCAGGAGAAAAAGAAAGATCGTGCCAGCCGGCATGGCGACCCCCAGAAGCCCTTTGAGCAAAAAGGCGAGGGCGATGGGGAAATAACTTAAAGTGAACCACCATTTCTTATGGCTGGAGTATCCCCGGTAAAAACAGAAAAGGGCGAGGGTAACAAAAAGGGTTAAAACAACATCGAGCTCGGCGATCCTCGACTGGACCAGGAATTGGAACGCGGTCATGGTTACCAGCCCGGCAAAAAAACCGGCCCGCTCGCTGTTGAATAATTTCTTGCCAAAAAAATAGGTCAGGGCGACGGTCAGCAGGCCCGAGATGGCGGCCGGCAGGCGCATTGCCCATTCATTAAAGCCAATGAGCCTGGAGAGGAGGGCGACAAACCAATAATATAGCGGGGGCTTGTCAAAAATGATCGCGCCGTTAAAACGCAGGGTCAGGTAGTCGCCGTAGCGGATCATATTCTTGACGAACTCGCCGTAGGTTGTCTCCGCCGCGTCGTAAAGAGAGAAACTCCCGAGCTTAAATAAGAAGAGGATCGCCGCCAGGAGCATTAAATAGAATAGATATGATTTTTTGACGCTGGAACCCACTGAAGTCTCGGTTTCAGCTTTAGGGTTATTAGTATTACTCATTTTATTTCTCCTTTTCCGCCTTCATTTTTGCCCTCTGCCTCCGCCTTTGCCTATGCCTTGTCCCTATGCGCCAACCCATGGATCTCGTCTTTAAAAAGGAAGATCCCCCATTGTTCCGGGTGGTTCTTCACGAAAGTCTCAAAGTAGTTGCGGATGCGGCCGAGGGCTTCTTCCTTCTTTTCCCGGTCAAGGTGGAAAGGGGATTGGAAGTTAATGACCACTTTATTGCCCACCCGGCGGGAGAGGCACATGACGATCTCCGCTTTTGAGCGCTGGGCCAGGGTTAGCCAACCGGTTGCGACCGGCATTTTCCGTCCCAGGAATTCAAGCTCATCGTGCCGCCCTTCATTGGCGCCGGTGTCCAGGAGAAGCCCAACGATCTGGTTGTCGGATAAAATTTTGATCGACTCCAGGTACATGTTGCTGTCCAAGACATTGATCAGCCTGGTCCCATGGGCGGTCCGGGCTTCGTTGATCAGCTTAAAAAGAGGATCGTTCGGCGCTTTGACGATCGAGGTAACGTGATAGCCCAGGCTCGAAAGATAAGCGGGGACGATCTCATAGTTGCCGGTGTGCATGGTCAGGAAAAGTCCGCCGTTCCGTTTGGCGAGCGCCAGGTCGATATTTTCCAATCCTTCGACTTTAACTACCCGGTCAAAATGTTCCGCCTTGAAAAAAGGGAGGGAGAGGAGTTCCAGGATCGAGTAGCTGATATTCCGGAGCAGCAGGTCGGCCTTTGCTTTGCCGTCGATACCGGGGAAGAACATTTCATAGTTTTGGGCGACCATGTTGCGGGCCGGGGTCAGGCGGGCGATCTGATAGACCAGCTCGGCGGCGAAGCGCATCAGGTAGACCGCCAGCGGCGCCGGGAGCCAAAAGATCAGGCGCAGTTTGAACCGCAATAGTTTTAGTAAGATCATGCCTTATTTTTTAACTGGATCTCGTTCAGGTACTGGTAGAGCCCCCCCCTGGCCAGGAGCTCCTGATGGGTCCCCACTTCCACGATCCGGCCGTTGTCGAGAACGACGACCCGGCTCGCTTTCTCTACGGTATAAAGGCGATGGGCAATGACAAAGCTGGTCCGGCCGGCCATCAGTTTTTCCAGCGCCTCGCGGAGCAGGCTTTCGGTTTCGACGTCGAGCGACGAGGTCGCTTCGTCCAGGATCAGGATCCGCGGGTCGCGCAAGATCGCCCGGGCGATGGCGATCCGCTGTTTTTCCCCTCCCGAAAGTTTGGCCCCCCGCTCGCCGACTTCGGTCTCAAATCCCTTTGGCAGTTCGGTGATAAAGTTATAAGCATTGGCCGCTTTGGCGGCGTTAACCACTTCCGCTTCGGTGGCGTCAGGGCGCCCGTAGCGGAGATTCTCTTTAATGGTGCCGCGGAAGAGGGCGATCTCCTGCGGGACGACGGCGATCTGCCGCCTAAGCGATTCAAGCGTGACGTCGCGCAGGTCGTGCCCGTCGATCATCACTTTGCCGTCGCGCGGGTCCCAGAAGCGGGGGAGCAGATTTGCCAGGGTGCTCTTCCCCGAACCGGTCCGGCCGATCAGGGCGATCATCTCCCCGGGTTCAACCGTCAAATTGATGTTTTCCAGTACCGCCTCTTTTTCGTAAGCGAACGAGACGTTGGCGAGTTCGACTTTGCCGGCGATCCGGGGGAGCGTCCTGGCTCCCGGCTTATCGACGATCGAAACCGGCGCGTCAAGGAGTTCAAAGATCCGCTTGGCCGAGGCCATTCCTTGCTGGAAGATGGTGAACGATTTGCTCAAGGTGCTTCCCGGGTCGGTCATGATCCCCAGCGCGGTGGCGAACGAGATAAGCTGTGGCAGGGTCAGCCGGCCGCCAATGATCTCCAGCCCGCCGTACCAAACGATGCCGACGGCGGCAATGGCCTGCAGAAAAGCGATGACCGGGCTCTGGGTCGCCAATATCTGCCCGGCCTTCATGGTGATATGGAACGCGTGGTCGTTTTCTTTCTTGAACTTGGCCGCCTCTGCTTCTTCCATGGTAAACGACTGGACCGTCTTGATCTGGGAGATCGTTTCCTGAACATGGCTGGTGATGTCGGCGCTCTTTTGCTGGACCCGCTCGCTAATGTGGCGCAGTTCCGTGGCGAACATCCTGATCACCTGAACGATCAGCGGCAGGGCGACAAAGGTTAGTAGCGAGAGCCGCCAGTTGAGCCAGAAGATATAGCCGATCAGGCCGATCAGCAGAATGGTTTGCGGGACGATCGCCGTAAAGCTGGTCAGAATTGTCGTTTGTAAAGTAGTTATGTCGTTCATCATCCGGGAGATGATCTCCCCGGAATGCCACTTGCCGTAGAAGTCTAGCGACAGTTTTTCCAAATGCCGGTAAAGTTTTTGCCGCAGGTCGATGATCACTTTATTGGCGATGTGGTAAGAGAGATACTCCTGCCCGTAGGTGAACAACCCCTTCAGGAAATAAAGCCCGATGATCCCGGCGGCGGTCAGGTTGAGGAATTGAAAATCCTGGTCGCCGATCGCCTTGAAAGCGTTCCCCGCCAGCGGAGCAATAAGCAGGGTCGAAGCGGCGACCAGCATGGTGCAGAGCGAGGCAAGGCCGATCTGCGGAACATACGGCTTCAAGTAAGTGAACAATCTTTTATATTGACGCATTGATCATCTCCATCAGTTTTTTTGCCCCCCCCGGTTTCCCCATTGCCTCGGTAAGGGCGGAAGACATTTTGACCCGCCGCGGCTTGTCGCGCAACAACTCAAGCGCTTTCATGGCGACCCCGAGCGGCTCGAGCTCTCCCCGCATTTCCGGGGAGACCTCTTTGCCAGCTTTCTGGTTGGGGAGGGCAAAGAACTTGGTTTTTTTATTGATCGTTTTGGCGAGCCACCGCTTGATCGCCGGACCGGCGACCGGCAGGCGGCAGACGATATCGGCCAGGCCGTCGAGCGGAATGACCTCGGGATTGTTGAGCGGAAAGACGACCAGCATCGGGATCCCCCGGGCGGCGATCTTGGCGGTGTTGGTCCCCGGGATCGTCACCACCAATTCCGAGTTAGCGATCTCCTCGAACGAAACGGTCCTGACCCCGTCGATCGGGGTCGCTTTGATAAAAGGGGAGCTGACGAGCTGGAACTTGATAGCGGGATCTTCGCTCCGGAGCAGATTGATCACTTCCCGGTAGAAAGGGGTCATGTAATCGATCTCCCAGTGACGGCTCCCCGGCATAAAGGTGATGGTCTTTTCTTCCGGGTCCCATTTTTTGAGCCCGGCGACCGAGTCGACCATCAGGTTGCCGGAGACCTCCAGCTTTTCAGCCGGGAGCTGTTTGCGGAAGCGGTCAAAGGTCTGCTGGTCGGGGACAAAGAATATTTTATAAGCTTTTTTCCAGCCGACCCGGTCCTGGACGTAAGCAAAAGCGGGGTAGTGCAATTTTCTGGCGACGATCATGGCGTGGGCCAAATCCCCTCCCAGGTAAATGACCGCTCCTTTTTTGGCAAAACTAATACCGCGCGGCGGTTTGTTCAGGAAGGCCCATTTTTTATACTGGTCGGCGGTGACGATCGCTTCGATCCCCTTTAATTTTTGCGCGAACTCCAATTCCCTGCCGCTGTTGTACTGGCAGGGGGTCAAAACCAGGATAATTCTCTTGGTTGTCTCCTTAGTCAGTTCATCAACTACCGGTTTGACCATTGCTGACAGCTCACCCGGGCTGTTAGCGACTATAACAATGTCTGCTTTCATTATCTTACAAGTTTAGCTGATTTTGGGGGGGATTGGAAGCGGGGACAGGGGAGGAGCTTAAAGCTTAAAGCTATAAGCGGGGGAAGGGGATATGCTCGGAAACCTGTCCCGTTCGGTAAGCTCATGGCCTATACGGAAATTACTATATTCTATCTCTTTTGCTGGGTGTCCATTTTCTTTGTCTGGCCACAAAGAAAATGGACGAAAAGAAAAGGCCTTACGCATTTCGATTTTTCTTAAGGAAAGCGAAATGCGTGCCCACTCTGAATTTATACGAAGCAGTTTTCAACAAAATGAATATGGTTTGTTAAATCGTATTTTCGGTTGGGGAGGAGGGACAGGTTTGTACCTGTTTGTTGTGATGCAGATTGAAGTCAACCAACCTTTAGCGGTTTTACATAATATTTTGAGGTTACCCCTTATTATTTACTGCTTTTTTGACAAATAATTATTTGCAATTTTGAGCGCTTTTTCTCCGTCTCTTGACATTCCCGTTAGCGACTTTTCTAGCGCTTCAAGTGTTTTGTTGATTGTATCCTCTAGATATCCTGCGAATCGTTTGTTGTTCCAGTTATTAAGATTCCAGTATACTGAGGCTAAATGGTTGGGGTGGCATGATTCTGAAAGAAAATTGTATGTTTCTTTTGTTTCTTTGTCATCAAATTTATCTATCATTTCCATTATGTTTATGGCTTTCTCCTTGCTTTTGCCGCCCCAAGGCAATTCTATGTTTAACTTTGATCCTAAAACTAATTGATTACATTTTTCAATTGATTTGCTATTGTCAATGTCGTTAAGAATTATGAGGCGAATTGGCAGGGACATCAACTGAAAATTGTTATTTTCCCAAAGGCATAAAAAAGCATTTTTTGCGTTAATAACGGTCTTGTAGTTGAAGGAGATGTAAATTGCTAAACGAGTTGAAATGTTTTCTTGAGAGGATTGCTTATGATCAAGAGGAATAAGGGGTATATTAGGAATGTTCATGTTGGGGGAAAAATCCCAAGCTCTAATGGTTTCTATTCGGCTTTTATTCTTATTTTTTATTTCTTCAACCGCTTTGTTTATCATAAGATATAATCTTACCATTGTTTAATGAATGATATCTAATGTCTTATATTTTTAATAAAATCAAATATGGCCTTCAAAGGGGTTCCTTGAGGGGGCGGGGTTAGCGGCACGCGGTTGGTCTCCATTGGTGCCGCGGGGGCGTTTTGAAGGCTGGGGATTCTTAAGGGGTATCCCCTTAAGCAGTTTCTTTCCCCCATTTCTTTGCTGTCAAAGAAATGGGGAGAAAATTAAAGAATTGAAGAAGCCATTATCCGTGCAGGCCAATTTGGCTACCTGCAGGTTTTCTGGTCACATGAACAGCAGGACTTAATTGCTAAAACCACTGAAGGTTAGATAGCCCAAATATGCACCACAGTTAATAGGGACAACGATGTCTCTCCCTTTGGACCAAAAGAGCCTGTTTGAGAGCACAATCGATTATCTTTAGCTTTGCCTCGTACAAATTCAGAGTGTTCGCGCATTTCGCTTACCTTAAGAAAAATCGAAATGCGCTAGGCCTTTTCTTTTTGACCATTTTCTTTGTGGCCAGACAAAGAAAATGGTCGCCCAGTAAACAAGAGGGGAAAAAGTAATCTCCGTATAGGCCATAAGCTTTAACTTGAGGTCGCAAATTGTGACCTCAAGTTATAAGGTGAACTTAAGGTGCCAATTTGGCACCTTAAAGAAT